>JAIROK010000001.1 GCA_031257555.1 Campylobacteraceae bacterium
GTTTTTTTGTATTCGCCGGATACAACGCTTGCCGCTGTGGCAGTTTTAAATATGGACGAAGCGGGCGATATCAGTGCAGCCGCCGCGATGGCGACTCTTATCGTTGCCACTTCTTTTGCTGCGACAATGATTTTTGCCATACTCTCTCAGGGCATCGTCCGCACCACTCAAAACTGGCGAAAAGTACGATAGGGGGGTTTTAATTGCATAAAATGTGAACAAAACATGCATATCAATATATCTATTTTTTAAATTTTTAACTCTATTTTATTTAATATAAATGTTAAAATACTCATAAAACTTATCTTTGGAAATAATCGATATGAATGAACTTGTTGACTTAAAATTAAAACTTGAAAATGAAGAATATTTCATAAAAGATTTGGTGGAAAAATACAAGATTACCATAATTCTTGGAAGTCCCGGAAGCGGCAAAACAACTACATTGAAAAAATATGAGCAAGATTTTAAAGATTCAAAATTTACAACCGTAAGAGAATTTTTAGAAGAAGATGAGGATTATAGCAACACAAAAATTTTACTCTTGGATGCGGTTGATGAGTATAGAGGCGCCAATAATCCAAAAAAGAAAACGATAGAAAATATCGGCTATAAACTAAAAAAGTGTTTTGAAAAGAATGAAAAATTAAAAGCAGTGATAACTTGTAGAGATATGGATTGGTATGACGAAACCGACAAAGATGCACTCAAAAATAAATTAAAATGCGATGATATATGCGTTGCAAGACTTTTACCTCTTGATGACGAGCTTCAAAGAAAATTTGCAAAGATTTTCGGCGTAAGTGATGAAGATAGTTTTTTTGAAAAATTTAAAAATTTTGACTTTTTGCAAAATCCTCAAATATTTAAGATGCTTGTTGGCATTAGTGATGCTAAGGACGATATAAAAACAAAAAGTGATATTTTTGAAAAATATATAGATTTTGCAAGCAAAGAGCTCAATAAAGAGCATGCAAAAGAAGAGCTTGCAAACATATTGAATATATCCGGATATATCGCATTTTTTTACATATTTTCAGATGAGTATATTTTTGATGAAGATTTTATAGACAAGATAGTAAGCGAAGAAAATGGATACAAAAGAGAGTCTATAGAAAAAACTTTAAGAAGTAAGCTCTTTTTTGAAAAGACATTTTCTCACAGAACAATAGCAGAGTTTGTGCTTGCAAAATTTATCAACAAAAAACTATATCAGCCCAAAGAAGGATTATTAAAAGAGAGATTGTTAAATCTCTTTGTAAAAAATGAAAAAATTCCAACTTCTTTAAGAGGGACTTACTCTTGGTTTTGCACCATCTCAAAAGATAGTGATTTTATGAAAGTTGATCCGTATTATCAACTATACTATGGTGATTGTTTATCGCTCAATTTATACGAAAAAAAAGATGTTATTCATTTCGTAAAAGAACACTCCAAAACCAATCCGTATTTTATGAGGAATAAGCGCAATATGTATTTTTTAACATCTTTTTATGATGAGGGCTTAGATGATTTGTTGATATTCGAATTTGAAAAGGCAAAAAGCGAAGATAGTCATTATAGATATTTTATATCAAGTATCATTTCCAAAGCGAAATATCCATCGGAAAAAATAAAAGATTTTGTAAAACAGTGTTTAATGCGCAAAGAGATATATAGCAGTGCAATTGAAATGTTTAAAGATGATGCTGAGTTTTTGTTTGAGCTGTTTGATTTGATAAAAGATGGAAAAGTAGTTGATGAAAATAATGATTTAAAAGATGAGATATTGAATTTGTTGTATCTTAAGCATATATCACAAGAAGAAATTGTTGATTATTTGACTTATTATGAGCATCCCAGACAATCTATTGAAGATTTTAGTTATCTTTGCAGAACGCCATATGAGGATAAATATAGACTTATCGACCAGATATGCGATAAATTGTGCTCAAAGTGTTTTTGCTATCTAAACATTGATTCATTCATAGAAGATTATTTTTATGAAACTGTATGTAAATATGAAGAAGATGAGTTGAGCGCAGATGATGTTTTTAAAATCATTATGCATTTTTATGGTAAGAAATGTTTTAAAATCGAATATAGAAGTTTTTATTTTTCTAAAAAGACAATATCAGACGAAAAGTGGCAAAAGTTAGCAAATGAACTTTTTGATTTATTTGTTGAAAAATGTATATCAGAGAATAATATATGGGAAATTTATAGATTTGAAAAAATATTTAATCTTAAAAAAGATGCGGAAAATAAAGATAAGGTAATTTTTAGCAATTTAAATAAAAGTTTGTCAAAAGAGATAAATGAAGAGCTTTTTAAAGTTGGATTTCGTCTGTCTAAAGACAAAGAAGATGATAAAAGTTTGTATGAATTAGCAAAGAAATATAATTTGAATAGTTTATTCTCTAAATTGCAAATTGATTATGAAAAAGAACTTAAAGAACGAGAAAAAGAAACAATTGAAAGGATAAATAAAAATGAACTCTATTTTAAAAATAGAAGTGATGAAGAGATTTTAAAAAGTTTAGATGATTTATATTTCATATCCGAATTTATATTTTATGGCGCAACCCGAGGATATAAAATAAAAGAGTGCCTCAAAGATGAAACCATAATAAGATTGAAACGTTTATTGAAACAAGTTTTGTATTTAAACCCTGTCGATAATGCTATAGATTATGATGAATTAATAGATATCAATAAAAATCAAAAAGTTAGAAAAGTAGATGTTGTTTATATATCTTCAATTGATATAAATAATGATATTGATATGAACAAAATCATAAACGATGATTTTTTAGAATATCTTTATATCATCTCGGTTTTACGTATATATCATATATATACAGAAAAATTTATATACAAAGTAGAAAAAAACAGAAAAGATTTTTGCATTGATGTGCTTCGTAAGTTTTTGGGTTTTCTTGTTAAAAAGAGTGCAAATGGAAATGGTCAAATTTTAATCGACATAATAAATAAAGAAGATAATTTGAATGTTTTGAAAGAATACAGTCGTTTATTGTGCAGTAAAAATTCAATAAATGATTTTATCCGTGATATTTTATATTATCAAGTTTTTAATCTTGCTGCTGAGCAGTTGGAGGCTATTAAAATCAAATATGATTTGCCTCTTTTGGAGTCAATTTTGCTGATAAAAAATAATGACAAAATCAACTTCAAAGAATGTAACGCACTTTCCATATATGAAGCTTTTTTTGGTGGAGATATATATAATACTAAACATGAAAAATTTTCAAAATTAGATAGAGATTTAAAGATAAGAATCATGGAGTTTATCATATGCAATGTAAAATATTCATATCTCTATATGTATGGTTTATTATCATATTTGAACCTTGAAGAGTTGAAAGATTTATTGCCGAAAATAGACAAAAACAATCGTTGGCGCAGCAGTTTACTGCATAAAATTAGCCGTCTTGAACAAGAGAAAATTGATGAAAAAAATGAAATCTTTGGCATTGAAAAGATAAAAGATTTTATCTTCAAAAATGAAATTTTAAATGATAGGGATTTCTTTGAAGATATATGTATAAAAGTAGACAAGCTAAAAGATGAGATTGAAGATAATATAAATAACGATAAAAATGCTTTTTATAATGGGTATGAGAAAAAGGCTGAAAATGATTGTAGAGATGTGATTGTCACAAGACTCAAAGATAAATATGATAATGATATTTTGATAGCAAGAGAGAGCCATACAGGAGATAACAGGGTTGATATAGATATAAAAGATAAAAATAACCTCTCTTATCAAGTTCAAATTGAGTGTAAAAAAGATGGCAACAAAGAACTTTATAACGGGATAAAAAACCAATTAATCGATAAATACCTTTCATCGGGCGTAAGTCATGGTATATATCTTGTATTTTATTTTGGAGATGAAAAAGATAAAGATAAGTTAATGCTAAAACTAAAAGAAAAAATACCTAAAAATTATGAAGATAAAATAAAAACAGTCTGCATTGACTTAAGAAAGCAAAGATAATTCAAATGCAACATATATCTTTGCTTATTAAAACTATCCGTCAATAAAGAATTTATACTCTCACTCCACCGTGACGCTCTTTGCCAAATTTCTTGGCATATCGACATCGTTTCCTAACCTCACAGCGATTTCAAGTGCTAAAAGCTGCAAGATTATCATCATCTCAAAAAATTCATTCATAACATGCGTTGAGTGTTTTGTCTTTATAAAATCATCGGCAAGCTCGAAGCTTTCCGGGCTTATGACAAGTATCGTGGCGTCGCGCGCGCTAAGCTCTTCTATATTGTTTTTTGTTTTATCGTAAAGCATGGTTTTTGGAAGTAGAGCCACCGTAAAAAGTTTGCTGTCCACAAGGGCGATGGGACCGTGCTTCATCTCACCCGCAGGATATCCTTCGGCATGTAGATAACTTATCTCTTTTAGCTTCAAAGCCCCCTCAAGTGCGAGAGGATAAAATATATCACGTCCTATGAAGAAAAAGCCGTGCCCGTGCAAATATCGTTTTGAGAGTCTTTTTATCTTTTCGTGAGTCGCGTTGTCCACGCTTAAAGAGGAGGGTATCTTCAAAAGCGTATCTATCTCGAACTCCAATCTCTCTTTGCCCACACTCTTATGTTTTTGAGCTATAAATATGGCTAAAAGCCAAAGCGTGGCAACCTGCGTCGCAAACGCTTTTGTGCTGGCAACGCCTTTTTCAATACCAGCGCGCGTCAAAATCGTACTGTCCGCAAGGCGCACGATAGAGGAGTTGTCTACATTGCAAACGGCAAGCGTTTTGAGTCCCGCACTTTTGGCTATCTTCAACGCTTCCAACGTATCTGCCGTCTCGCCGCTTTGGCTGATAACGACAAACAGCGTATCTTTTGTCAAAAGCGGCTCTTTGTAGCGAAATTCGCTCGCAATGACGACATCCGTTCTTATCTTGGCAAACCTCTCAAAAAGATATCCTGCCGTAAGTCCCGCATGATAACTCGTACCGCATGCGCAAATCTTTATAGCACTTATCCCTTCAAGCAAACTCTCGTCCAACTCTTCAAGAACTATCTCATTGTTTTTTATGCGCCCCATCAATGTTTCGCCAAGCACGCGGGATTGCTCGTAAATCTCTTTTTCCATGAAAAATCTAAAACCCTCTTTTTGGGCGTATGATTTATCCTGCGGCAAATCTTTAAAAACAGGCAAAGCCCTTTTCTTATCCGCATAAAGCAGTATCTCATTTTTATTCAAAACGCCGTACTGCCCGTCTTCAAGATAGCAAACCTCTTTAGCGTGTCCTATCAAAGGAGCGTCCGAAGAGCCGAAAAATATCTCTCCCTCGCCGTTTTTGCCGATGATAAGGGGCGCGGCATTTTTAGCAAAAAATATAGAGTTGGGAGCCGTTGTGGTTATCAGCAAAATAGCGTAAGCGCCTTTTAGCGAAAGTACGGTTTTTTCAAAAGCTTCAAACGTGTTTTTTGAGCTTTTCAAGTTATGTTCAAACAGATACACAGCCACTTCCGTATCTGTCTGGCTTAAAAATGTAACCCCCTCTTTTACGAGGTCCTCTTTTATCTCGCGGTAATTTTCTATAATGCCGTTATGCACGATATACGAGTGTTCGCCAAAGTGCGGGTGGGCGTTTATCTCTGTGGGTTTGCCGTGAGTTGCCCATCTTGTGTGACCTATAGCCGCCCCTTCGTTTATCGAAGTAAAGTTTTTCGTCTTCTCTTCCAAGTTTTTGAGTTTTCCGATAGCCTTGAAAGCGTCTATTTTATTGTCTTTCATTACGGCGATTCCCGCCGAGTCATAGCCTCTGTATTCAAGCTCTCTAAGTCCGCTTATTATCAACTCTTTTTTTTCTTTATTTCCGATATATCCGACTATTCCGCACATAACTTTTCCTAATTTTATTGTGTTGGTTCAACTTTGTTTTACAAGCAAACTCAAAAAAACAGATCATTTTACCATAACATTAGTATCGGTTCAATATATTCATCTTGTAAGCCGTCTTTTCGTCATTGAAAGTGTTGAAGTGTATGCTTGGCAATCCGCAAAAGGCAATCTTCGTATTGTTGACCGTCACACCTCATAATGATGATGTTTTTTTAGATGTTAATTCCTCTTTGATGCTGCTCTTAATTAAATGCGAAGGTTTATTTGTGAAGCAAACAGTGTTGTGGTGGTTTTTATGATTACTTTCTTATTTGCACAAGAGAGTAATCATAAAAAGATTTAAAAATTCGGATATGAAATAATTTATGTTTTTCTATTATTGACATTTTGACTGTTTGCTTGTTTCATTGCTAAAATCACAACCGCTTATACATTCGTTATATAAAAACTGTTCTATTGCCAAATCCCCATTTGTATAATAATCTGACAGAAATTTATTAAATTTGCTCAAATTTTCCGGTAAGACAGATATAATTCCGCAACCGTTTTGCACCATTATTTTGTTTGCCGTTAACATAAACGTTCTTTTATTCCCATCCCAAAACAGCTGACTCTTCATGCCCCATAGCATAATTTTTATGGCTCTTTGCGTATGTTTTTCAATCTGTAACAGCTGCTCAAGTTCTTTTTGTGCTGTTTGCTCATTTGGAATCGGCGGAATATAATCGGTGCCGCTTATACCTATTACGCCGGTACGAAGTTTGCCCCAAGTTAAAGCTTCACCTCTTGCCACTTCGCGGTGTATTTTTTTTATAAAATCTATATTTAGTTCCTCGTTTATATTGTAAAGTAACTCCTGCCATGCGTGCTTAAGATTTATGACAATATTCACGCTGTGAATATCCGCATTTTGTAATTGTGCTTGTTCATATATTGCATATGTATCAGGATATGTTATATTTAATCCTTCAAGGCGCGCACTTTTATATATATAATCAACAATATTTCTCTTAACTAAAAAAATATTTTCTTCTTGAGTCATATTGTATTTATTTTCAAACATTTTAACCCTTAACCATCAAAGCATTTCAATATAACAACTCTATAACTTTTTTCGCATTATCGCACACTTTATCATCTTTTTCTATTAAAAAGAGGTTTCTGGCGCGGTGTTTTATCGTCTGTATTTTAGCACTCGCTATATCTATGCCGTATTCGTCAAACAAGGAGATGATATATGCCATGAGTCCTTGCTGGTCTTTGGCGTTTAGCGTGATTTTAGCCAAACTTTTTGAGTGAGCGCAGTCAAGTTTTATCTCGCCTTTTAGTATCACGGGTTTTTTTATCTGTGCTTTTTTGTCTTTCAAAAACGACTCTTTTATAAGCGACTCTATATGAGCTATCTCGTACTCGTCGGCTCTTTTGTTGAACTCTATCTTGAAAAACTTCACATTATCGAAGAGTTTAAATATATCCATCTGCACCAAGTCAAACATGACAAGTTTTCCAAGCAAAAAACCGACATTGAAGTTGATATTTTTCATTACATGTATGCAAAGATGGTTGTCGTTTTCTATGTTGTATGAAAACTCTTTTATGTTCTGCGCCCATTTTGCCAATTTTACTATCGTCTGCGGGGGGTATTTGAAAAAGAGCAGATTTGACGAACTTGAGAGTATTTTCCTTTTTAAAGTTGCGCTAAGCGCTGCAAATTCATAGCTTTTTTGCAAAATCTCCTCTTTTTTAAGTCTCCTTGCCGTCTCGTCTATGAGCGCATTTTGCCCAAATGAGCTTGCTGAGAGCTCATAAAGTTCTCTTAAGAGATTTGCATTAAATCTAGTATACGCCTTAAAACTCACAGCATTCAAATCACAGTACGTCAAAACATACAAAAGCTGCAATGCCCTTAAAGAGCGCAGTTTTGAGACAAAAGAGAGTATGGTTTTTTCGTTGTAGATATCTTCTCTATTTGCCGTATTGCTCATGAGCGTGTGGTGTTGTATGAGCAGTTCGCCCATATTTATCTGCTCTTCATTGAAGTTTAATTTTTGCGCATACGCTTTAAATATCTTAGCCCCAAGCCTGCTGTGGTCTTTATTTTTGCCTTTGCCCACATCATGCAAAAGCACCGTAAGACGCAGCATCATTCTGCCGTTTTCACAGATATCCTCATACAAAGCTTTGATAAACGCATCTTGTATGTTTTCCAAAAAGTAGAGAGATTTTAGCGAATGGATATCCACAGGGTAGATATGATAGCCGTCAAACTGCGGCAGATTGATAGTGTGCGCCATAGGTTTTATCAAATGATGCAAAAGGTTTGATTTGTAAAAGGCGTATAGTATCTGGTTTAGGTATCTTCTTTCAAAAAATTGTCTGAAAAGCGAGTAAATCTCCTTTGAATTATGCGGCGGAATGAGCGTTTTTTTAAGCCAGTTTATGACGGAGACATCGTACTTCATCTCCACATCATCTAACTTGAGTATACTTTTTAAGACCTCTTTTAAGGAGGCGTTTTTTTTATGAAAAGATACGTAGAGCGTCTTTTCGCATATATAAAAGCTATCGTTTGTGCGAAGTTTTTTAAAAATCGGGATATTTTTTTTATCAAAAAACAAAGGCGCGATAAGACGCTTGATAAAAATCTGCGAAGTTACCTTCAGTATCCACAAACTTTGGAGTGTTTTTTGCGTTATCTGCACTTCAGCCCTTTTGGCTTTCGTATCTTTATAGCCCAATTTTTCTGCTACGTTTGGTATGAGGTCGAGATTTAAAATATCCTGTTTTTTGCCCGCACTTAGGTGAAGCGCACTTCGGACACGGAACAAAAACTCCAATGAACTCCTAAACTCCCTAAACTCTTCGTCGTTTAAAAATTTCGGCACAAGGTCGTTGAGCCTGCCGATACCTATCATGACATGCGCTATCCAAAAAAGAGTATTTGCATCCCTAAGTCCGCCTACGCCGTCTTTGATATTTGGCTCCATATTGAGGGGAAATTTTCTGCCTCTGTCTTTGTACGCTTCAAGTTTTTGGCGGATAAACTCTCTTTGCTCATACTTTCTTATGCGCAAAAGCTCCCCTTGTATCTGCGTCCAGAGATATTTGGAGCCGCAGATAAATCTTGACTCTAACATTGCCGTTTTTATGGTGTTATCTTCGTTGCTTGCTTTGAAAAGCTCTTCAGCCTCATGCGTTCTGTGGCTGATTTTCATTCCGCTGTCCCATGCAAGGTGCAGGATCGACTTGATGATAGGCTCTATATTGTAACCGTCGCACTTTTTATAGACTATCATCAAATCAATATCCGAATATACGCAAAGCTCCTCCCTGCCATAACTGCCAAGTGCTGTGAGCGTTATGGGCAAGGTGTTTTGAAGCGGCACATACTCTTTGAAAAACTGCCGCAGGGTGTATTTGTAGATGATGCTTATCAGGCGGTCTATCTGTTTTGCATGCTTTACTAAAAAATCCTTGCCTTGATTTTGCGAAAAAAACTCGCCCAAAGAGCCAAGATACTCTTTTATGTGGTTTTTTATGAGTTTTGATATCTCAAAATCGCTTCTTT
Organism: Campylobacteraceae bacterium; assembly: GCA_031257555.1. Classification (GTDB taxonomy): domain Bacteria; phylum Campylobacterota; class Campylobacteria; order Campylobacterales; family Campylobacteraceae; genus JAIRKW01. The sequence goes on from JAIROK010000001.1 coordinate 9,441, forward strand.
GAGCTTGTATGTACTCTTCTATCTCAAATTCTAAGTTTTTCATAGATACACCAAAAATAAGATACGCTATTGTATCAAAAGTTAAATGTTTTTGAATGCGCATTTTATGTGCTTATCTGTTTTGTATCAAATACTTTGTTTTTCTATGTCATTCCCGCATTCCCATTCCGTCATTCCCACTCACTCTGCGTCATATCCGTACATTCGTCATTCTTACCACTATATGTCATTTCCATTTTCCCCTTATGTCATTCCCGCCTACCTTACGCCATACCCATACATTCCATTTCCACCCGCTATACGTCGTTCCCATTTTCCCTTTATGCCATTTCTGCGTTCCCCCTCCGTCATTCCCGCGACCGAACGACAAGCTTACGAAGTAAGCGCATATCGTGAGGGAATGCGGGAATCCACAAGTATTTTAAAAAAATATTAAAATAGAAAAAATATCTAAATTTTCTCTTGCTTCTATAAAAACGATATTCCCGTATTTTTTCGCACTTTGTGCTTATTTTTATGGATTCCCGCCTGCGCGGGAATGACAAAAACATGAGAGTGACGAAAATGGAACAACTCTCTACATTCATTATTCTCACCCATTATGCGTCATGCTTGTGAAAGCGGGTATTTCACAATTTTGTCATTCCCACCACCTCTCCGTCGTTCTGTTCTTTCCCACTCCGTCACTCCTTGTGTTTCCTTACGTCATTCCCGCGCAGGCGGGAATCCACAAGGTTTCAAAAGGGACACGGGAACGACAAAAACCTTTACTATGTCATTCCCTTGAAAACAAGCGAAGTGTTTTTGCGAAAGCAAAATGTTTCCTTGAAAATAAGCGAAGCGCTTTCGGTGTGCCGAAATATTTCCTTGAAAACAAGCGAAGCATTTTTAGTAAACGATATTTGCGAGGGATGTGGGAATCCACAAGTATTTTAAAAAAATATTGAAAAAGAGAAATAAAAAAATGTGCAAATTTTCTCTCATTTTTATAAAGATGAGATTCCCGCCTACGCGGGAATGACGTAACCATCGTTATGTCTATCCCTATAAAAGCGGGTATCCATACATCAAACATATTTATTCATAGTGAGACCACATACTGATTATCTTGATTGTATATTTTTCTTCGATAACCTCATAAACAAGACGATGTTGCAAATTTATCCTTCTTGAGTAAGCTCCCTGCAAATCGCCTTGTAATTTTTCATATGAAGGAGGAGTTTTAAACGGGTTATGTTTTATCAGTTCGATAAGCTGTTTTGTTTTGTTGGCAAGATGTGCCACTTTTAGTTTGGGAATATCTTTGAGCGCTTTTTTTGTATAGACTATGCTGTATTTTACCATTCGACTTTGCTTTCGGGGATACATTCATCAAGCGGTGTCTTTAGCCCTTCTATTATTTTTTGTTTCAACTTTGGGATAGATGAGATATGCAGGGTCTCTATCAAACTATTATAATCGTCCTCACTGATGATAACGGCATTGCCGTCTTTTGTGCTTATACTTATGGGTTCATTGTGTTTTATCGTCTGTTCAAGCATACTAAAGATAGACTTCCTAAAACTCGTGATATTTACGCTTGTCATTTACTTTCCTTGATAGTGATAGTTTTTGATGTACATCATAACGTACATATTGTTAAAGTTGGATTAATAGTTTTGACAACACCAAAAATTCACCATCTCCCAAGCCTTATATAAAAAAATATACACCGTTCATCAAAATATACCACTAATGGAACACTTTGTGCATATAAAAGTTTATGGATATATACGAGAGTATATAAAGAAAGCATTTAAACGCAAAATCAAAACAAAGGAGGTGGTAAATAGAAAAATTTACGGTCAAACACTTCTTTAGTGTTTTATGGAGTCTGTTCTGCTTAAAGCAGTTTAGTACTTTTGACTTGCAAAAGTCAAAATAATCATAAAGGAAAATCTATGGATTCACTAAAAAATAACCGCCCTTTTGGGCTTTGGAAGAAACTAACGTTGGGCATATCTATGCTCTTTCTATCCGTATCTACGGTAAGTGCAGGGGCTACTTGCACAAATAAGCCAAACCCTGACATCACTATAGCGGTTGCTTCAAATATGTGGGAGCCTGCGCAAGATTTGGCAAATATTTATAATGTTTCCAATAATATTATCATAGAGGTGTGCCACAATTCTACAGGCAATCTTGTAAATGATATAAACACAGGTAACAGTGGCTATTCGCTGTTTTTAGCGGCAAATGCATCTGCCCCGTACAGTGTGACAAATTATACGGTTAATGGTACGGACACTATACATAACTACACAACAGGTATCCCTGTTTTATGGTCAAAAAATGTGAGTTTAGTAGATTTCGATAGCACAGGCAATACTAATGGCTCAATAACTCTAACTGCTCTCATATTAGGTGTAAATGAAGTAGTCATAGCTGATCCTGCTTTGGCTCCGTACGGCTTAGCGGCAGTAGATATTATGAAAACTGTAACTAACCAATGGAGTGCTGTAACGAACGGAACGAATTCGACGAGTGCAAATACAAGCAACGGCAGTTATCTCATTACTAAAAATAATATTGATTCGACATACACTTACATCAATGCAACCGAAAGCGCTGTAGGCTATGTGGCATTATCACAAGTTTGCAGAAATAGCATTATAACTTCAGGTTATGGCTACAAAGATTATCCATCTACTTATGATATTCCTCAATCTGGTGTTCTTATAAATCAAAATCCAACCGAAAATAGCATTGCTGCGGCATTTTGGGATTGGTTATTGCTTCCACGTTTGCCTGTTGGAGGTAATGCTCAATATGTTTTGCAAACAACGTATTGCTATGGTCCTCCGCAATAAGTCGATAAGGTGTTGCATTGGGCTTAAATAAATATTTCTTCCCAAAGCAAATAAATTGCTTTGGGGGCTCAAACTTTTATGTAAAGTATGGTGTGAAAATTTTGCATTAGGAATAGATCCATGCATTCTTTGCAAATATCATTTTTTGTATGAGAATAACGTAAAGGTGTTGGAAATAACCAAATGGTTATGGATTAAGAGCGTACCAATTACAATTAATAAAAAAGGAGCAATTATGTTTTACATACGAATGTTAAAAATATTTAAGATTACCTTTGGTCGTATCTGTATGATTTATCTTTTTACTTTTTCTGTCATTAATTCTCAAGGTATGATAGTCAACAATGGAGAAACTGTAAATATTACAGCCAGCACCGCTATAGACTCATTGACAAATTATGGGACTATTTTGTTGAACAATAACCGATTTACTGTCAGTGGCAACATTGTTAATAACGGCATTATTGACCTTGGCTCAAGCAGCGGTCAGTTGATTTTTAGAAACTCCAATGAACAAAATATAACTTTCAACGGTGATAACTCTCTTAGGGGAAATATCATATTGGATATTTATGCAGGAAATACAAAATTTTATGTGAATGGAGAAAATCCTAATTTTACAGGATATATTTCTATGATTGGAAGCACAACAATTACACTAAACTCCACAAAAGGATTGGGTGATGTTGGAGATATGGTTTTTGGTTCTGTCAATCAATACTTAGTACTCAACATAGAAGGCAATCAAACTTGGAATAAACCAGTGAGTAGTTACGCCTATAGTGTCAATATTAATAAGACAGGAAGTGGAGATTTATATTTTGGCAACTCATCACTGAATGGTGCCAAATCTGGAGTTTTAACCGTTTTCGAAGGTAATGCATATATAAATCCATTAACATATAGATTTGCCACCACAGTCTATGAGGGAGCCAATGTCTATTTTGGTTTGACAAAAGACTCTTCACTTGCTTCAAGTATAGGAGGAAGCGGAGATATCTTTCAAAACGGTGATTTTACTCTCTATATCAATGGTGACAACAGAGAGTTTAACGGCACTTATCATATCAATGAGGGAGGTTTGATATTTACGGATACTGCCGCTCCTAAACCCATAGAGTTCAACGCAGATATCATAGCAAATGCAAACTCATATGTAGGAGGATATGTAAACATCAATGCTGATGTAACATTAAAGAGCGGTTCTGCTTTGTTTGCCGGGGATATATCAAGAGCCAAAGGATATGAGTTTCATGCTAAAAATATCTACTTTGAAGATGAAAGCAGATATGAAGTATACACAGGCAATAACCAATCAGGCATTATAACTGCAGGAGATGTTATAAGCATAGGAGACAATGTAAGCTTATTTATCAAAGCAAATCCAGATAACTCATCGGAATGGAATCCTTTTACATATCACACTATAGCAAGAGCTTACTCTATCGAAGGAGAGTTTGGCAATATCACTACAGACCTTGCTTTTTTAGACCCGTATCTTAAATATACGAATACTGCCGTAATGTTAATCTTAAAACGAAACGATATAGCATTTAATGCACTTGAGGGGTTAAATACAAATCAGGCAAGTACTGCTGCTGCCATTGAGAGTATAGGATTTTATGATGGAAACAATGCCATTCTTACAAAAGTTTTCGGAAGCAACGTAACTAATGCCAAAGAACTTTTTGACTCTTTAAGCGGAGAGTTTTATGCTTCGTCTTTAAGCATTCAAAAGCAAAATGCCAACGAGATAAAAGATCTGCTTTTAAACCGTATAAGCAGTTACAGCGACAATGCAAAGTATCAAAATTGGGTAGATATATGGGGCAGAAACTATAAAGGAGCAGATGGGGATTTCCATGATATAAAGAGTAACAGCTACGGAATCTTAACAGGTTTTGACTCATTTAAAGATGAAGATACGCTCTTTGGCTTATCCGTAGGATATGAACATACAAACAGCAAAATCACATCTTTAAGCAGTGATGGTAAGATAAACTCTTTTTATCTCTTGGCTTATATAGATAAAAAGTTTAACTCTTTTTCCATAAAAGGAGGAGTAGGAGGAGGTTTATCCAAGATAGAGGCAAACAGATATGTAAAAGAGTTTGACGATACCATAAACGTAGAGTATGGCAGTTATACCGTTCAACTGTTTACACAAGCTCTTAAAGAGTTTGAGATAAATGAAAACTTGAAACTATCACCTTATATAGGAGCAAGCTATCTTATCTTAAATACCGAAGGCTTTAGTGAAAAAGGCAAAACAGCCGCTCTTAAAGTAAAAAACAGCAGTGAAAAGACAGGTTATATCTCTCTTGGTCTTAAATCTCTTTATGATTTGAAAGAGAATATATCTTTCATGAGTTCTTTTGGTTTAACTCAAGCATTTGGAGATACAAAAGGAGAGAGTGAGCAAAGCTTTGTATCCGGAAGTGATAGTTTTACTATCTATGGTACACCTGTAGCAAAGACTTCGGTAAAAGTTGGACTTGGACTTGACTTTAGACTCTCATCCGATTTACTTATAAATACATCATATGAGGGTACATATGCAAAAGAGGCTAAAGAACACAGTGCACATTTGAAGTTGAGTTATAGGTTTTAGGAGGGGTGGTATATCGTTATTATATATGAGTTGCGGATTTGTGATTGTGCGGGAATGATGAAGAGTGGAAGTCATTTTCGCACTTCCCATATGTCATTCCCGTGAAAACGGGAATCTTAGTGTTGAGTTTTTATTCTTACGTCATTCCCATTTTCCCCTTACGTCATTCCCGCACAGGCGGGAATCCATTCTTATACAATAAATAAAAAGGAGTAAATCATAGTAAAAATGGTGGTGGTTGAATGTTTCTTATATGTCACATATTACGTCATTCCCGCATTCTCCTCTGTCATTCCCGCGTAGGCGGGAATCTCCTCAATTATGTTATTTTAAATCCACAAAGTTTTAAAAGAGACGCGAGATTTTCGCAAGACTTGTTGTATCATAATAATAAACAAAGCGCATGTTAAAAAACTATAGTATTTTAAAAAGGCAAAATATGCAGTCAAAACAAGGATACGTTTACATAATGTCAAACGGAAAAAACAAGACTTTGTATATCGGAGTAACATTTGATCTAATAAAACGAATATTTGAACATAAAAATCATTCCACTAAAGGATTTACTTCAAAATATAATCTCATCAACCTTGTTTATTATGAAATCTTTGACGATATCAATAATGCAATACTTCTGTGGGGTTACAAATAAAATGAAACCAGTATTTGTCCATTGGTAATTGCTGAAAGTCCCTTGTATTCGTTATTTTGAGAAGTTGTAGTTTCATTTTAAATGGAAAATATGCTGTTTTTATCTTTCCCGATTTCTTTATTTTTTCCCAAAAAGCCTTTAAAATTCCCAAAATTTATCCCAAAATCTTTTAAAAGATGAGGTTTTAAAAGGCTCTAAATGCCGATTTTATGGTACTTTAAAAGGTTTTTAAAAGCGTTTAAAATTTCACCCAAAATTTTAGCAGATGATTTTGACAACTTTGCCGAAAATTTTAAATACGCTCTGATCGTCAGGATCAATCTCCCAGCTTTCGTAATCAGGGTTTCTTGATATTATCTTGAGCGTGCCTTTGCTTGATAGCTGCAAGAGCTTAACCATCAGCATATCTCTCCATACGAGCACATATAATCCATCTCCTCTGAAAGCCTTTTTTGTGATGTCAAAAATAACCCAATTATCGGGATAAAGCATAGGGGTCATGCTATAGCCATCTACCTTTGTTGTGCGCAAATTATCGCTATTTGTGATTGTTTTGAATAGCATTTGCGAGATGGTCAAAATCTCGTGGGTGTCAAATACTTCTATGTCGTAAACATCTGACGATGTGCCCGCTGCCGCGTGGTGAGACAGCACGGTAATATTTAGCACTTTGTCTGTTTTCCCGCTTACTGACATATCTTTTGACGACTTACTGACATCTTTTTCTTGACTATCGGACAAATTGTCAGTTAGTCCTGCTTGTTGCTCTATTTTTTTATCATTTTTTGATTGATTTTCCCGACTTACTGACATATTTTTTCCCGACTTACTGACATTTTTGTTTTGACTTACTGACATTTTATTTGTATCGGTGAATATACTAATTGGTACATTAAAATATTTACATATTTCAGACAAATATTCCGTTTTAATACTTTTTGTTTCACCCCTTTCTATTCTACCAATAGTTTTTATATCTACACCCAAAAAATTTGCAAGCTCTTCCTGTGTCTTACCACGCTCGGTGCGTATTTGTTCAATTAATTTCCCATATAATCCCATAAATGTCCTTTTACCTCTTGACAAAAACCCATTTTTGTCCTATAATATCACTTGTAACAACCAAAATTATCACACACTTGTGATTAATTTAAGCTTGTGTTCCTTAACTTACCACTCCCGAGACTGCAAAGGGAGTAACAGCGGCAATCCTATGCGATCTACGCAGGCGCAGCAATAAGCGGATTGTAATGTATTTTTTGAGGGGGATATATTGGTGACTCCTTTTATTGAAAAATCCCTCTCCCTCTCAAAAAGTACGTTTTAAGGAGTTAAATATGTGTGAGACAAGTGATATTTTTTATATAGCCATTACAGTTATTAATTTATTGATTATAGTAGGCTACTGGTATCTTTATTTTGTGAAAGACTAATTACTTCTATATATAGGCTTGCTTTTATAAACTTTGGGTTCTTTACCCAATTTTATTCTTTTAAAGTAGCCTTCTGCGGTCTGTCCATCAGGCACGGCAATTAGTATGTTTGTTTTGTCTGGCAAATTTGTTTTTAACCTAAGTTTTTGGGCAGCTATTGCTCTGTACCCTGTTATGTCTTTAATTTTAATAATTACACAGATGTTCTTTTTATTATCTATGATTTTTAAAGAACGATTATTTATTAAAAAAATAATTATAGGCGACAAAGCAGCGATTATAGCAACAACAACACCAAGAATTTTCCAAAAGTCCATTTTAATAGCTCCTTGTATGATTTGTTTGGCGACATAATTATATAACAAGGAGCGACTAAAGCGGATAAAAACAGGAGTAAAAATGAAAACATTTAAATATAAAAAATGGCTATGCAAATGGGATAAAAAAGAACAAACGTATGTCCTTTTTACTCCTGAAGAGATGGAGCAGCCGGCATGGTTTAGGTATCCTGAATTTGAGTGTGCAACGGCTGAGCAGTGCAAAGAATTTATAGATAGTTATTAGGAGACAAAAATGAGAACAAAAGAAGGAAGCATATCGCACAGCTTAAAAAACAGATATATAAGTTTAACTGTCTGGGCTAACGTCAGGGGGCTTAGTAAACAGGATAAAAATATCCTTAGGAAGCTTAGTAACGGCACAATGAAGGGTTATTACGGCAGAGCAAGAGAGATTAAGGATATGCTAATAGAGGATGGGCTAATAACATGAGCTGGGTAAGCATTGATGACTTTCTTAGTAATTTAAATTTTTTTGGCACAATAAAGGACAAAAATGTCCTTTATCAGCAGGTCGCTCGCAATAAAAGAAAACAAAAAAACACAATTACTTTTAAAAAGAAGGTCTATAAATATAGAAACATTGATGGCATTGGCCGCGGCGGTAAAATCCTGCAAATTTGCACTGATCCTATAGATGCAGAACATAAAACAGAGCAAGTAAGCGAAAAACTCTTAGCGGAGTTACCTAAAAGTACGGACTACTTTAACCTTACTCCTAAACAAAAACAGCAAGCCGACGAACGGCTGTTTTTGATTAAAGAGTACGAACACTTAAGGCTGCAAGGCAGGAGTATCGCTGATTTTCTAAAAATCTGCAAAAAAGCGCACGATATTGACATTAACAAAGCAAGGTTACTGCGCTGGGTAAGAGATTATAAGCGCAAAGGCATAACGGCATTGGCTGACACAAGAGGTACAGCCAAGACGAACAAAAATAAACTTGATAATTGGATGCAGGAATTTATCCTTACTAAGTTTAGAGTACATGGCGCAGGTAAGATTAATTTTATGCAGTTATGGGATGCTTTACATAAAGAGGCAGGAGTATTACTTGGATACGACTACTATAATTTTCTGCTTGGAAAAGTTAAACCTTTATGCTCTTATAACACAATAAAACGCTTTATTGCTAACTATTACAAGGAACACAAACTTGAACACACAATGATTACAAAAGGCGAGGATAAAACAAAGAGTTATCTGCAGCCGGCTCTCGGAAGCCAAAAAGAGATAGTAACGACGCGCAACCAAGAGTGGCAGATAGACAGTTCTCCTCTTGATATGATAGTGCTTGATGAGGACGGCAAACAGATACGTCCGTCTCTTTTAAGTATAGTAGATGTATACAGCGGACGATGTGTTGCAAGTTTAAATAAGACATCTAACTCTTTAGCAATTGTAAGGCTGTTATGGCGGGCACTTGAAAAGTTAGGAAAACCCGACTACATAAAAGGCGATAACGGTAAAGATTACTTATCTAAACAATTCCAAGAGCTTTTAAAGGGCTTGAATATTGATTACGATAGGGCAATAGCATACAGCGGAGATGAGAAAGGAACTGTAGAAAGACACTTTAGAACCCTCCAGCACTCCGATATCTCTTTTGCGCATGGTTATATAGGTAACTGCTTGTCCGCACGCGAAACGATAGAGCAAAGAACTCCAAAAAAAGAGAGAAAGGGCACAGATAAAAACGGCAATCCTATTAAGACAAATCTAAAACACTTAATGACTTTTGAGCAGGCTGAAAAACTTGTACAAGAGAGTATTGCAAAGTGGGATTTGATGAGGGTGCGAAGAAAAAGCGGCAAATCTCCTTTAGACAAATGGAACTCTTGCGAAAGAGCCTTGCAAAGCGTTGATTACGCACAGTTCTTGCTTTATGCAAGCGAAGGCATAGTTAGAACGGTAGGCAAGAAAGGTATAGCGATAGACAGCATGACTTATGTTGCTCTGGATTTGCCTGTTATTGGTACGGAAGTAACCATAAGACATAACATAGATAACCTGCAAGAGATATATGTATTTGATATGCAGGGTAATTTCTTATGCACAGCATGGGATAAAACAATTGCATCGCTTAGCGCAGAAGATTACAAACTTGCTAAGAAGCTGTTTAAAGAGGACACGAAAGCAATACGCAAACTCATTAGAAGTGCAGAGGCAAGCGAATACAGCAAACTTAACCTTGCGCTTGATTATGAGCGTATGCAGGAAATACATAAGCAATCCCTTAAGGCTGAAACAATGCTTGATGCGGGTGCAGATGAGCTGAAAGAGAAGTTGAGAGAGGAGAAAGAGTTGAGGAGGATTAAAAGCGCAAGCTTTGAAGTTCCTGAAAATTATACGGTAGAAAATAAGAAGCGAACGAATTGGGCAGACGTATTGGATAAATACGTTGCAGAATACAAAGTTTCTTGATATTAATCAATAGTAGGAGCAAACTATGGAATTAAGAGACAGGATCAAAGCTTATCTCAAAGAGAGTGGAATAAGCCAGACAAGATTTGCTAAGACAATAGGCGTTAATAACGCCTATCTTAGCAAGTATCTTACAGAAGGCGATATATACATTTATACGGATAAAGTAAAAAGTCCGGCCGAAAAGTATCTAAACAACCAGAGCATAAAAAAGGGTGAAGCTAAAACAAATAACACCCCTTTTGTCTTTACGCGAGATGCAAAAATGGCATTTTTCGTAATGGACGATGCTGTAAGTATTGGAAAAATGGCTATCGTATCCGGAGCTCCCGGAAGCGGCAAAACAAGAACGCTGAAAGAGTACGCAAATTTGCGTCCTAATGCAGTGCTGATAGAAGCAACAATAAAGACAAGAGGAGTTGAACTCTTTAATATTATCGCTAAGAAGCTTGGCGTAAGAGCAGTTACATCGCAGGATGTGATGGTAAGAGAGTGCGCAGAGGAGTTGAAAAGAAGCGAAAAGTTCTTTATTGTGGACGAGGCGGAACATCTGCCTTATGCTGCGTTAGAACTATTAAGACGTTTGCATGATTTTTCAGGCAGAGCTTTAATTCTTGCAGGCACTGATGTATTAGTAGATAACCTAAGAGGCGCAAACAGCACAAGGAAAAAAGCAAGAGAGTATAGACAGTTATCTTCGCGCATAGTTGGCAAGTGCGAATTTAAGGGGCTTGTTTACAGCAAAGAAAAGGACGGAAAGATAATAGAAGAGAGCGAAGATTTAATCTCTTTTTGCGCTCCTTTTTTAAAAGACGTAGATGCAATTAAAGCAGCAAAGCATTTGGCACGCGGCAATGTAAGAAAAACTGAAAACCTGCTGGAACGTGCCGAGAGACTTGCAAATATTAATAATGGTGAAATTACCGAAGACATAGTTAGAGAAGCTGCGGCTATGGTTTATCTGGACTAAAGGAGCAGACAATGTTTAAAACTTTAAAACGTTTTTTAAGGGCTTTTAAAAATCCTTTAAAAGGGCAGATATTAGCGTTTAAAGGCTGGAGGATAAGAGGCAAAGAGGCTGATTATTCTTCTTATTTTTATGACACAGACGAGATGGGATTTGTCTTTAGAAAAGGCACTTGCCCGAGGCATTATGTGGACGTAAGGAGAAGATAATGAAAGGTTACATAAGAAACGCAGACCTTGACGCAGACGAGCAGAGGTTTATACAGCACTTTTGCCAAAACACCGAAAGAAAATACGCAAATGAGCCGTGCGGCAACGGTACGCAGTACGGCAACTTTGTCTATTGGAACATAAAAAGTTTGCTTGAAAATCTTAGAAAAGCTTGTCCATGCCGCAAACACGGACAAAGAACAAGAGACAGGCTGGTAGAGATATGCTGGGAATTGATGGCGGCAGAGGAGTCGGAGAATGAATGAGTGCGAATTTATGAAGTTAAAGACTGCAATTATGCTTCTTAAAATTGAAAGCAAGCATGCAACAGGGGCAGAAAAAAAACGCATAGATAAAAAACTTGCAAAGTTTTATGCGCAGTTAGAAAAGATAAAGGAGCTGCATAATGGGTGATTACAGAAAAATGGTACTTAAAGATTGCATGACACAACATAAAATGGTTTATGTTGCCTCTCCTGTGCGTGCAATACTTGAGAGAATAATGTATTTAGATGACGCACACAGGGAGATAATAGAAACGGCGAGAGAAGCGGCAAGAGTAGTTAAAAATGCAGGGCATATACCTATATCTCCCGTTCTTCTTTGGTTTGAAGTCTTTAACGATTACAAAGACAGAGAACTATTAATGGACTATTGCAAATTTCTTCTCACAAAATGTGCAGAGATATATGTTGCTAAAAGTAAGTATAGCAAGTTTAGCACAGGCATACAAAAAGAAATTGAGTGGGCAAGAGAGTTTGGTCTTACGCAAGTTGAATATTAAGGAGTAAAAATGAAACAAGAAAAACTCCTTAATTTATACATGAA
>JAIROK010000011.1 GCA_031257555.1 Campylobacteraceae bacterium
CCCATATCTTTTTCGTCAAAATAGTGTTTTAAGTTATGTTTATAAGCAAATTCGCGCGATATTTTAGCTTGATTTGCGCTTGCTATATCTTTTGCGGGAATATAATGGTCCATCACGATAGAAAATCCATCCGGATTTGCGAGATTTAAAGCCCCGCTCTCTTCAAATGCGCGGATAGAAATCGGCGTCGTTATGTCGTTTCCTATCACCATATCTATTTTGCTTTCTATTATGTCGTCCGCATATACATCTTTTTTTACATGCGAGCTGAAAATCTTTTCTGTTATCGTCTGCGCCATGAAAAACCTTTGTTTTTATAAAAATGCGTCTATTTTAGCCAAAAAGCGATAAAAGGAGGTTTAGAAACTATTTTGATAATGCCTCAATACACGAGTTTGGCAAACTCATTCGGCTGATGCATTTGAACCCATATAAGAAAATTAATGCAATGTATAAAACTGCAAATAAAATAAATCGTGGGCTAAAAAAGATAAATTTTTAAGGAGATTTTATTCTAACCATATTTTTTTGAAATGCTTTTTTGACTATTTGTTTCAAAAATGCAATATTTTATCAATGTCATTTTTATCATTTAATAAATTCAGATAGTGCATCATTAATTTATTTTATGTAATTTAATTATTTAAATTAATATCAATCTATTTTAAGTTTTAATTTCTTGATTTCTCTTATTATTTATTTTAAATTACAATACAAAATATTTTATCCGAACTTTTTGAGAAAATTAGTAAAATATTATATCGATGAGTATTGCCATATCAATAAAAAATTTTAAACCTCCTACAATATCTTTTGCTATATTGCGCTGCAAAGTTATATTATTTTTATTTAATTTGATATTTTGCTCATATTTGGTCAAATTATCATCCTGATAATAAGTTTGGTTATTATGCAAATTATTTTGAATATTATTTTTTGCACTGCAACCTGATAATATCAAAATAGATAAAATTATAAATGGCAATACATAACGCTTCATCTGTTCCTCTTATAGATTAATTTTTTAAGAATATACCTTTCATATAATTTTTGAATTTACATTTTTCTATGTTCAAAAACTATGATGTAAAAAAATCGATTCGCGCTTTATTTTAATAACATTTATTATAACATAATAATTAAAAATATACATAAAAGTTTTTATACCACCACTGCATAAATTACTTATCAATATTATTTGCATTTTCTGAAAAATAACTATTGTCAATTTGATGCTCATAATAAAAAGCTCTATTGTGATCAATATTTTCTTTGATTGTTTCTACAATAACAAATATATTTTATAAATTTTCTTTTAAATTATTTTTATTATTTTCAAATTACAACAAATCAAACTAATTACTAAAATATATTTGCTCTACTTTGATATTTACGTTTTTATAAGAATAAGAGGCAATAAAAAATCCATAGTAAAACCTGCAAGTAAATATAACATGGAGCATATTTCATTTAAAAAATTAGATTTATTTTGTTGTATTATCTGTTAAACAAGTCATCCCATTAATTGGTGTTTTATTTTTGCATCTATTACTAAATTATCATTTTGCATATAACAAATTTGATTTTCTAATGGAACAAAAGCTATATTTTATGTTAAGCTATCTACATTATTTAACATCTTTGCATATTTGCCATCTTCAATCAAAGCAAACTCTTTTGATACTTCATAGTTTGTTTCTAAGTTTATTACATGATCAAAGAAATCTGATATCTCTAAGTTGTCTTTTTCTATTATATCGCTTATAGCATCTGCCATTTTTCCTGTTTTATAGAAATCTTCTTTTATACTATCTCTTCCCTCTTCACTAAAGAATCTATGATCTATTGAAGCTTCAACTGATGTTCCTATACTTCCTTCATACAGTTGGTTTGTTTGGGTGTTGATATTGCCATAAGTATTGATATTATGGTTTATTGAGGCAAAGAGGGAAGAGGTAAGAAAGATTAGCAAGGTTAAGGATTTCAAGGAGAGCTCTTTTGTATGATTTAACATATTCAACCTATTAAAAATATTGTTTATCCATTTCTATTATTGGTGTTTTCATTGCAAGAACCTCAATAAAACTTTCACCTAAAAGTATAGCGTAATGATTTGCAACAAAATCACCCCAAAACATTTCACCATTCTTATGATACCAATCTAATTTATCAGAATCATCAAGAATAAAAAAAATTCCAATTATTGTCTTCTATCATATTTTTATCTATTTTATCAAAATATTTTTTTGTAGATACTTGATATGGTGTTAGCCCTTCTTTAAAAACTATTCTGTACGGCATATCAATAGCAATATAGAATGCGACTATTAAATAGTCATTTTCGTAATATATACTTTTTAAAGTTAATTTATTATTTTTGATTGTTTCTATAAAATTTTGGTTTTGTGTTGGATACCATTTATAATGATAATTTTTCAAACTTTCCGATCCTTGCTTATCCATTCTACAATTGGTGGATTATCAATAAAAGATAAAAATTTAAAATTGTAATCTTCTGAAAAGATACAATAATGTTCCACCTCAAATTTATATCCATAAATACTATAAAATTCATCTATAAAATCAGATTTTTTAAGTTTATAAAAATAATGCCAAACACCATTGTCTTTTAATGGTAAATTGTTATCTTGCAGTAAAATTAATTCCTCTCCACAAACTCTATATGGCAACTTGATGTTTTTTGTATTTGGTGAAATTTTTAAGGTTTTTGGATAATCATGAAAGTTAAGTAAAATTCTTAACCCATTTATAACATCATCTTTTATAGACACAGTAAAAACATAATTAACCGCTGATGGCATATTTTCAATTGGAATCCATTTTTCATACATTAGCTTCATTATTAATCCGTATATCTAATTTTAATATTCTGGTTTAATGTGTCGTCAAGCATTAAAAAGATTAATTGCTTCCTTTTGGAAACAATTGATATTTTCGCTGATTCTATCAAAAATTATTATATATCTACAATAGTCATCACCAAAATATGTTGCTTTTAAGAAAAAATATGCGGTATCTTCGATTGTTTGGCTTGATTGCGAAGCCGTTACAATATGACTTAAATTCAAATGGGATGTTTCAATAACTTCGTCAATTAAGTCGTGCATTTTTTCTGAAAAACTCCCATATGTTATAAAAAAAACAACCCCAATTTCAATAAGTATATTTACCATCTTAACTATCTCACTTTTGTCAAATTCTTCAGAGAAATATATTAAACAAATTGTTGGATTAACAAATGAATATTTTGATGTTTTCAAAAAACAATCAGATGAAACCACTAATAGCTCTTTTGTGTTTTTATTAAAATACGAAATATTCATTTTGTACCTTTAATTTTTTCTATGTTATTTTTAAATGTCTGTATCTCTTTTTCTAAATGTTCAATTCGTTTAGCTTGCTGTGCTTTAATTATATCTTGCGGAAGATTTTCCATACCTGGACGAATTGTTGGATTTGCTTTAAAGTTTGCTATTTTCTTTTCATGTTCGACAATAAGCTTTTCATATGAAAGAATAGATTTTAATTCTTGAGAACTTAAAACTCTTCCAATATAATCAACACTGCCTTTTGCAATTTCTCCTCCAACTTTACCAACACTACCCTTAATCCCCGTTTCTACTATCTCTACCCCAACTTTACCCCCAGCTCCTATGGGCAACAATGCAAGAAGTT
>JAIROK010000125.1 GCA_031257555.1 Campylobacteraceae bacterium
CAGGCACAATAGATTTTTGATAACAGACGCGGAGTTTGCAAAGGCACAGCTGTACGCCGCTAAAAACGGTTATGAAATTTTGGGTTTTTACCATTCGCACCCAGACCACCCCTCAGAGCCTTCAAAGTATGATTTAGACCATGCGTGGCCGTTTTACTCATACGTAATAGTGTCGGTTGAAAAGGGCGAAGCAAGAGCGCTCACATCATGGGAGCTTGAAAACGATAGAGAAAAATTTAATCAAGAAACGATAATCAAAGGAGAATAGATGGCTGTTACTATTTTGATACCAACGGCTTTAAGGCAGTTCACGCAAAATTTTTCGGAAGTTGAGATTGAGGCGGCGAACGTGGAGGAAGCTCTTAAAAAATTAAAAGGGTTGTATCCTGACTTGGAAAAGCATATTTTTGCCGATGACAACACTCTTCGCAATTTTGTAAACGTTTACGTAAACGAAGACGACATAAGGCAAAAAGAGGGCATTAAAACCGCCGTAAAAGATGGCGATACTATTATGCTCATACCCTCCATCGCCGGCGGAACAGACTTAAAGGATGAACCCCTGAGTTTCTCAAAAGAGGAGATAACAAGATACAGCAGACACCTTATACTGCCCGAAGTTGGACTTGAGGGGCAAAAACGGCTTAAAAATGCCAAAGTATTGTTAGTAGGAAGCGGCGGTCTTGGCGCACCGATAGCTTTATATTTGGCGGCGGCTGGTATCGGAACTATCGGCATTGTGGATTTTGACGAAGTAGATGTGAGCAATCTCCAAAGACAGATTATCCACACTACAAAAGATATAGGTCGTCCCAAAACAGCCTCCGCGGCAGATAAAATCAAGGCAATAAACCCGCATGTGAAAGTTCTCTCTTTCAATACAAAACTGACAAGCGGCAATGCTCTTGATATCATCAAAGATTTTGACGCTGTGGCTGACTGCACGGACAATTTTCCCACGCGTTATCTTGTAAACGACGCATGCGTTATATTAAATAAACCAAGCTTTTACGGCTCAATCTACCGTTTTGACGGGCAGTCAAGCGTATTTTACGCAAAAGAGGGACCTTGCTACAGATGTCTTTATCCTTCCCCGCCGCCTGCCGGATTTGCTCCAAGCTGCGCTGAGGGCGGAGTTTTGGGAGTACTGCCCGGTATTGTAGGGTGTATACAGGCAAATGAGATTATTAAATTTTTATTGGGCGCAAAAGATTTACTCATAGGAAGGTTACTAACATTTGACGCATGGAAGATAAAATTTAGAGAGTTTAAAATCCAAAAAGATGAAAACTGCCCGATATGCGGCAAACACCCAAGCATAAAGGGTTTGATTGATTATGAAGATTTTTGCGGATTGAAAAACGAAAATGAGGAGACTATCGAGGAGATAAGCGCCAAAGAGCTTAAAAGCAGGCTTGAAAACAAAGAGTCGGTAAATATCATAGATATAAGAGAGCCGCACGAATACGCCATAGCAAAGCTTCCCAACTCCAAAGCAATCCCGCTTGGACAGGTAGTAAGACGCATGAATGAGATAGACCCTAAAAACGACACCGTTTTCGTCTGCAAAGTAGGCACAAGAAGCGTATATGCGATAAAAGCGTTAAAAGAGGCAGGATTTGAAGGGCGTCTTTTAAATCTAAAAAACGGCGTCTTGGCATGGGCGCAAAATGTAGATAAAGAGATGGCTGTATATTAAAATTTATTTTGGAGGTACAAAATGGCAAAAGAGATTTTGCATGAAGGTTTAAGCATAGATGCCGCGAGGCAGCTTGCAGACGTTACAAAAACAACGGCTCAATTTGAGTCTTTAACGCCCAAATGGCTTACAAGGCTGCTTGATTGGAAAGCTTTGGACGCAGCGCCGTTTAGAGCAAATAAAGTCAAAGAAGGAGAGACTCTGCTTGACGCGCTGTGTTCCGAAAAAGACCCTAACGCGCCTATACCCAAAGGCTTTATAGATTATGAGACAAAACCAAGAGAGTACGAGTTAAAAAGCGTCTCTACTATCCTTGAGATAAAAACTTCCGTATCGGATTTGTACAGCAGTCCGTACGACCAGACGGACGAGCAGATAAAACTTACCGTGGAGAGTTTGAAAGAACGCCAAGAGAGTGAAATCATCAACAATGACGACTACGGGCTTTTGAAAAATATACACGACTCCCAAAGGATTCAGACAAGAAACGGCTCTCCGACTCCTGATGATTTTGACGAACTTATATCCAAAGTTTGGAAAGAGCCTTCGTTCTTTTTGGCGCATCCAAGAGCGATAGCGGCTTTTGGCAGAGAGTGCACAAAAAGAGGCGTTCCGCCGCCGACAACTACGCTTTACGGCTCTTCGTTTTTGACATGGAGAGGCATTCCGATAGTTCCTACAAATAAACTTTTTGTAGACGGACTTAAAGAGCCTAAAAGCAAAGCGGGCAAAACAAATATCCTTCTTATACGAACAGGCGAAAAAAAGCAAGGCGTTATAGGGCTTTATCAAAACAATCTTCAAAATCAGCGCTCGCGCGGACTTTCTGTGAGATTTGCAGGCATAAACGACCATGCGGTAGCCTCTTATCTGTTGTCTATATACTGCTCTGCCGCGATTTTGTCAAAAGACGCCATAGCCGTCCTTGAAGATGTAGATGTGGGCAACTACTATGAGTACGTATGAACAAAAAGAGATAGAGTCTAAGATACTTGGCTATTATTTGGATGCATATGACGACTACTCCAAACAAGCGGTTTTTGACACTGCCAAAGACGGTTTTTCATTCTTGGACGATATACGGCAATTGTATGATGAGCAAAAACCGCCTATAACGCCGCAGACTTCGTCAAAACAGTTTCAAAGCGAAATTGACCTTAGCCGTTACCGTAAAGATTTTCCTATACTCTTCACCAAAGTAAATGGAAAAAATCTTATCTGGTTTGACAACGGCGCTACGACGCAAAAACCAAAAGCTGTGATAGACGCTCTCACTTACTTTTATGAAAATGAAAATTCAAATATCCACAGAGGCGCGCATACTTTAGCGGCAAGAGCTACAGATGCGTATGAAGAAGCAAGAGCGATAACAGCCTCTTTTATCAATGCCCCATCGCCTGATAATATCGTATTTGTAAGGGGCGCTACCGAGGGGATAAATCTCGTGGCAAACGCTTTTGGATGCACATATCTAAAAAGTGAAGATGAGATTATCATAAGCCACTTGGAACATCACGCCAATATCGTCCCTTGGCAGTTGGTATGCGAAAAAACAGGCGCAAAGCTTAGGGTAATTCCCGTTGATGAGAGCGGACAGATAATCCTATCCGAATTTCAAAAACTCATCAACCACCGTACGAAATTCGTCTCAATCACGCACGTATCAAATGCGCTCGGCACCATAACGCCCGTAAAGGAGATAGTGCAAATAGCCCATGCATACGGCATAAAAGTACTTGTGGACGCGGCGCAGTCCATATCTCATTTTCCCGTGGACGTTACGGATATAGACGCTGACTTTCTTGTCTTTTCGGGACACAAGATATACGCCCCAACGGGCATAGGAGCATTATACGGCAAAGAAGACGCTTTAAAAATCCTGCCTCCTTATCAAGGCGGCGGAAATATGATAGCAGACGTTACGTTTGAACGTACCATCTATCAAAACGCACCCGCTAAATTTGAAGCCGGAACGGGAAACATAGCAGACAGCGTAGGACTTGGAGCCGCTTTAAAATATGTGAGCGGTATCGGCATGGAAAATATAGCAAGATATGAAAGCGAACTGCTTCTTTACGCCGCTTCCAAACTTTCCCAAATAGACGGAGTTAAGATAATAGGCACAGCTTTAAATAAAGCAAGCGTTTTGTCGTTTACATTAGATGGATTTACAACCGACGAAATAGGCAAAGCGCTCAATGCAAACGGTATCGCGGTACGCACGGGACACCACTGCGCACAGCCGATATTAAGGCGTTTCGGATTAGAGAGCGTTGTCAGGGCTACATTTGCTTTTTACAATACTTTTTATGAGATAGACGAATTTATATCCGTCATATCAAACTTGAAAAGATAGTGACCTTATGCCGCATCAGATGGTGCGGCATAAGGGTTTGATTTACGCAAATATATAGGACAAACCATATTTTACTAATCTATAATTATGTTATACATATAATAAATTATTTAAAATATATATTTTTGTGGGTATTGTATATTTCATCTTCCAATCTGCATAAACATACTATTAGAACTAAAAAGCTATAATAATCAACTTCCAATAAAAATAGAGAGCCAACTTAAATGAGTGATTACACACATCTGCATTTACATACCGAATACTCGCTGCTTGACGGTGCAAATAAAATAAAAGAACTTGCAAAAACGCTTAAACTTCAAGGAGTTAAGTCATGCGCGATAACAGACCATGGAAATATGTTTGGAGCTATCGATTTTTACAAAACAATGAAAAAAGAGGGCATCAAACCAATTATCGGTATAGAAGCTTATATTCACAATGGCGACGAATTGGGAGATAAAAGTATAAAACAACGTTTTCACGTATGCTTATTCGCCAAAAATGAGACAGGGTATAAAAATCTTATGTATTTAAGCTCCATGAGTTATATAGAGGGTTTTTATTACTACCCGCGCATAAACAAACGCATCTTAAGGCAACACTGCGAGGGAATCATCTGCTCTTCGGCATGTCTTCAAGGAGAAGTTAGCTGGCATTTAAATACAAAAAGTGAAAGAAATGTACAATTTGGCGCCAAAGGATACGAAAGAGCCAAAGAGGTAGCCAATGAATACAAAGATATTTTCGGAGATGATTTTTATCTGGAAATTATGCGTCATGGCATAGATGATCAGCTTTTTATTGATGAGCAGATAATTCGTCTTTCAAAAGAAACCGGTATAAAAATCATAGCTACAAACGATACGCACTACCCGTACAAAGAGTATGCCGAAGCACATGAAGCATTTATGTGCATTGCCATGAACAAAGATTTTGATGACCCCAACAGACTTCGCCATTCCGTGCATGAATTTTACATAAAAACTCCCTATGAAATGACAAGACTTTTTCTTGATATCCCGGAAGCCATAAAAAATACTCAAGAGATTGTTAACAAATGCGATTTGACATTAAAACTTGGAGATCCAACACCGCCAAATTTCTTATTTACTTTAGAATATGCCAAAATGTATGGTTTGAACCTGCCCTCTCCTGATGAAAAAAATTCGCTCGAAAACGACAAAATACTTTTTGAACATGTTTGCAAAATCGGACTTGAAGAGAGACTTTTAAATATACCCGAAGAAAAACATGAAGAGTACAGAGCAAGACTTACAAGTGAAATAGAGATAATAAAAAATATGAAATTTCCAGGCTACATGCTGATAGTTTGGGATTTTATCCGTGAAGCAAAATTAAGAGGAATCCCGGTTGGTCCGGGACGCGGTTCGGCAGCAGGAAGCCTTGTAGTTTATTCATTAAAAATCACCGATATCGACCCAATGCCCTACAACCTGCTTTTTGAGCGTTTTTTAAATCCTGCTCGTATAAGCATGCCCGATATTGATATCGACTTTTGTCAAAAAAGACGCGAAGAGATATTTGAATATGTAGTACAAAAATACGGCAGATATAATGTCGCTCAGGTTATAACTTTTGGTAAATTATTGGCAAAAGGAGTCATAAGAGACGCGGCAAGAGTGCTTGGTATGCCCTATGCCGAAGCGGACGCTATGGCAAAACTCATACCAAATGAGCTTGAAATAACACTAAGCGGTAAAGGTAAAGAAGGAGATCCTGATTTTAAACCTGGAGCTTTTCAAAAAGAGCCGAAACTAAGAGAACTAATAGAAAAAAATGAAAAAGCAAAACGTGTGTGGAAATTTGCCCTTGCACTTGAGGGACTTAACAGAAATGCAGGCATGCACGCAGCAGGTGTCGTCATAAGTAATGAAGAGCTTTGGAAAAAAACGCCTCTTTATAAACCATCCGGTGAAAATAATATCGTAACTCAATACTCTTTAAAATTTTTAGAAGATGTAGATCTTATCAAGTTTGACTTTTTAGGATTAAAAACCTTAACCGTTATAGATGAAGCTATAAAACTTATAAAAATAAGACACGATAAAACGATAGAATGGTCTAAGATAGCTATGGATGATCCCGAAGTTTATAAACTTATAAGAAGCGGTAACACGATGGGCTTATTTCAGATAGAATCAGACGGCATGCAACAGTTAAATTCAAGACTCAAACCCACCACTTTTGAAGATATAATAGCCGTTTTGGCTTTGTATCGTCCAGGACCAATGGAGTCCGGAATGCTTGATGATTTTATCGAAAGAAAACATGGACGTGCCAAAATAACTTATGCATTTGATACTTTGGAAAATATATTAAAACCAACTTATGGCGTTATAGTATATCAAGAACAAGTTATGCAAATAGTTCAAACCATAGGCGGGTTTTCACTTGGGGGCGCTGATCTTGTTAGGCGTGCCATGGGAAAAAAGATAAAAGAGGAGATGGACAGACTAAAGGGTGAATTTGCAGATGGTGCTGTAAAAAATGCATATGATAGAAAAAAATCCGAAGAGCTTTTTGATTTGATTGTAAAATTTGCAGGATACGGTTTTAACAAATCTCACTCGGCAGCTTATGCCATGATAACATTTCAAACAGCATGGCTGAAAGCTTACTATCCTCAAGAATTTATGGCAGCTTTACTTACAAGCGAGCAAAATAATACGGATAAAATAGTCCAATACATAGAAGAGCTTGACAGATTAAATATCAAGCTTTTAGCCCCGAATATACAAAAGAGTATGGTCGAATTTACACCGATTAAAACCGATAACAATGAAGATGCTATCATGTTTGGACTTGGAGCGATAAAAGGAGTTGGCACGGCAGCAGTAAAAGTCATGCTTGAAGAGAGACAAAACGGACAATTTAAAGATTTAAATGATTTTATCTCACGCATGGATACGCAAAAGGTAAATAAAAAAGTCATTGAAAGCCTTATAAAATCAGGCGCTCTTGATTGTTTCGGATACACAAGACGAGCACTTTTAGAACAAATAGCGATAATAATAAAAGCAAGTCAAGACGGCTCTTTACAAAAAAAACAGGCAGAAAACTCCTTGTTTGGAGATAGTGAAGATGTGCTTAGAGTAAATATAAAAATAGAAAAACAAGATGAGTATGAGCTAAAAACTATTTTAAATATGGAAAAAGAGACTATAGGTTTTTATATTTCAGGTCATCCGCTTGATGAGTTTAAAGAGCAATTAAAAAAGATAGGATATACGCTCTCAAGTGAATTGGACGAAATTGCAAGCGGCTCAAAAGTGATGTTTATCGGTAAAATAGAGGAAATAAAAACAAAAATCAGTAAAAAAGGCAATCGATTTAGTATTTTAACACTCTTAGACCTGCATGGCAACTTGGAGTTTACAATTTTTGAAAAAACTATGGAAAAATTAGAGGCTCTTGGAGCAAATGAGCTTTTGGCAATTTATGTCGAAGTCTTTAAAGACAGCGGCGGCACATCTTTTAGAGTGCTTAAAGTAATGGATTTGCAAGAGGCTAAGAAACAAAAAACCGAAATCATTAAAATTGACAATGACGACAAACAAAAAGAACTTCCTGTAAATTTAAATAACGATAATTCCACCAACATGAAAAATGAATTTGAGATAGACGCTTCATGCATAGCAGCATCAATGAAAAATGACAAAGAGCAGACAAAGCAAGTTTTCACAATAACAGATGATGTCAAAAATGAAATAAATACATTAGAAATCATGGTAGAACTTTCAGATGACACTATAATTTTAGACAAAATATCACAGCTTTCACATGTACACAAGGGGTCTCAAAAAGCTAAACTTACCATAACTTACAAAAAGCAAAAATTAAAAGAGATACCGTTAAGTTTTGGAATAAGTGAAAGCTTTGTAAATGAAATTCAAAAAATTGAAGGTGTGCGGCTGCAAGGATAGTGCGCGATTTGGATATTAATATTTAAAAAAATTACATTTTTTGCCGCAAATGGTTTTTATCAAAATAAGCAAAAAATATAAATGATAAATCTTAAAATGAAAATTATTTTTGCCATTTTTCAAATATAGATGATAAAAACAATTTTCAGTGGCTCTATTTTTCAGCCACAACAATTACTGCAATAATAATAGGCTTTATTGCAGGCAAAATAATATAAAATATGAGAGAAAAAATAGTAATATTTCTATTTTCAATGATAGTTATTTTACCAATAATTTGTTTTTATACTAAAGGCTATAGACTTAATTTGACACGTTCATTACCTGTCGGCATATATAAAGCAACTCCCATAACTTCAGATACTGTTTTTTTACGTGGTGATATTGTAATTTTTTGCCCATCTATTGAAGTTGCTAAATACACCAAAGAAAAAAGATACTTGGATTATGGAATAACTTGTTCTAACAATGTAATACCTATGCAAAAAATGATTGTGGCTTTATATGGTGATAACGCTACGATAAAAGATAGTGTTTTGTATGTTAATAATCAAACTTTTCAAATAGTAAATGAAGATAAAAATGGATTGATTGAACTAAATTATAAAGGCGGGATAGTAAAACAAGGATATTTTTTAGCTTTAACCGATGCAAATTATGGTTTTGATAGTAGATATTTTGGTGAAGTAGCTTTAGAAAATATCATAGCAAAAACAAGTATTGTATTAAAGTTTTGGGAATAAGACAATATATTATAGAATTATAAAAAATCACTATGCCTATATAATAAAGGGGAAAGAACCTACAAGAGCAAAATATGTGTGTTCTTGTAAAAATGCAGTTTGGGGCAGAAAAGGGCTTAATATTGTTTGCCAAGATTGTGGGGGTTATTTTGTAGAATTATAATATATAACTACTTTATATGTTCTATCTTATAAAAGAACAAGCCTACAATTAGAACAGTTGCAATAATTGCTATTAATGCTAAAGCTTGAAATATCATTTTACTAATCCTTTCATTTCTTGTAGTGTTTTAAATGTCTGAACGAGTAGAACAGCAAATATCAAAACTATGATAATTATAGCACAAATACTTAGAACATTGGTAAAAAGACTGTTTTTTCAATGTTTAGGGTTATGAAACTCGTTAAACCAAATATTGCAACTAAAAGCACGGCTTAATGAGGTCAAGCTTAATTTTTAGATATTCGACTTTGTTCATTTAATTATTCTCTACAGCATATTCAAAAGACTATTATACCATTAATGTCTGCCTTAACCAAATCTATTTTGTTAATTACGTTGAAAAGTATTCTTTGCAATACAAAAAATAGAAAGTATCGTATTTTAGGATGTTTTAGAAGTTGTGGCTTTATACTTTAAGTTTTCAAAAAAATGGGTAAAACTTAAAATGATGATTTTTAGGACTTGAAGCATTTAAGGTTAGAGATAAAAGTTGATAATCTTAAGCAGATAAGATTTATCTCTTTAAAAAATTAAATCTGCTAAACACTTGCAACTTTTAACGTGAAACCGAAACTTCTTAAAAGTTTAAAAACCGTATCAATTCCTACGCTTCTTTCTCCATTAAGAAATTTATATAGGCTTTCTCTGTTAACATTTATCTCTTTTGAGACTGTTGTCATCCCTTTTGCTTTTGCAATATAGCCTAAAGCTCGTTTGAATTCTGCTTTATTGCCTCTTTCTAAAACTTCATTGAGATACCATTCTATCATTTCATTGTTTGTAAGATGTTGGCTCATATCTGTATCAAAAGGCGTTAATCTAGCGTCTTCTGCTGTAATCGTTATCCCTTTCATTGTTTTTCCTTTGTTTTTGGATTTCCTCTAATAGCTTTTGAGCGATTTTAATATCTTTCTCTTGCGTAGATTTATCACCGCCGTTTAAAAGCCAAGCTTCGTTTTCTTTGATATACAGGTTAAAATATATTCTGTAACCTTTACCCATCTCGATTTTAATTTCACTCAAGCCTTTAAAACCAACTATGGGTTAAGTTTTACCCAAATATCCATCTTGTTTCACACGCTCAATTTTTAATCTTATTGAAGCTCGTAATTTTTCGTCTTTTAAATTATCAAACCATTTTTGAAATAAATTAGTTTTTTGAACATTCAGCATTTAAACTCTTTTACATATTGTAGCCAAAAAACTACAATAAATCAATATATTTCGCTATTTTTGCACAAGCTCGGCGGTGGCTTGAGCAATAGTGGCAACTGCTGCAATACCAATCCGCTGGAATCCAATTTTAACGATATTCATAATTTAAGATTTCACCAAAAAATATCAAAACTTAAAAAGATAAAACTTTTTTCATTTCAAATCTCTATGTCATTATCTTTTTTGTTAGATTTTTTAATCTCTTCTTTTTTGGA
>JAIROK010000067.1 GCA_031257555.1 Campylobacteraceae bacterium
AACAAAAACACTTCAATATTTGTCTAAATTTTAACTCTAAATATGTGAATGTTTGTAATGCTTATTTTTTACCTTTGTTTTTATGCTTTATGATACCTTTGGTATTTGAAGGTTGATGGAGCATAGATATTTTAAAAAATAAAATATTGCAAAAATATCACTTATAGATTTTTGTGTGACTTAAATCAAATATCTTTAATGAATTTACTGCTAAAATCTTAGAATCTATTTTTTGAAAATATAAAAAATTTTAAATAAAGGGGAAAAAATGGCTGTCGAAGAGGGAAGGAGAAAATTCTTCGGCTTCGCGCTTGGTGGATTCGCCGCTGTTGGAGGTGCTTTATCTCTTGTAGCGATGAAAAGATCATGGGATCCGCTTCCAAGCGTTCAAGCTGCAGGTTTTTTGACTGTTGATCTATCGCCTATGACTGAAGGCGAGCTTAGAAAAGTTAAATTTCGTGGAATGCCTATTTTTATTTTAAAAAAGACAAGTTCTATGAAAAAAAATGATGAAAGAGATGTTGTAGTAGAAGACGCAAATTATACTGTAGTTATAGGACTTTGCACACATCTTGGATGTATTCCTGATTGGATTAGTTCAAAACAGTATTTTAAATGCGCCTGTCACGGAGGCATCTTTGATTCCGATGGCATAGTAGTCGCTTCTCCCCCTTCCAAACCTCTTCAAATCCCTCCTTTTGAAATAAACGGAAATACTTTGGTGCTTGGCAAAGAGGGACCTGAATACAAACAACTTACAGCTAAAGCATAAAGGAGAGTAGATGGCACACATTAGGAAAGCTAACGGATTTATAGATTGGTTAGATCAACGTCTTGCTGTAAAATCACTTGTAAAAGTGCTAATGACAGAATATTGGATACCTAAAAATATCAACTTTCTTTGGGCTATGGGCGTAGTGCTTTTGGTACTTTTTGCGATACTTTTCACGTCAGGATTGTTTTTGTTGATGTATTACAAACCTGATATAGAGTTGGCATTTGATAGCGTTAATAAAGTTATTATGCAAGAGGTTGCATACGGCTGGCTTTGGAGACATTTACATGCTGTGGCTGCATCGCTTATTTTCCTTGTTATATATATCCATATGTTTGTGGCAATATATTACGGTTCATATAAAAAAGGTAGAGAGATTATATGGATAAGCGGTATGCTTTTGTTTGTCTGCTTTTCAGCTGAAGCATTCAGCGGTTATATGCTCCCATGGGGACAAATGAGCTATTGGGCTGCTAAAGTAATCACGGAGTTATTTGCAAATGTTCCTTTTATAGGTTCTGATCTTGTAGTATGGATACGCGGAAACTATTTTGTATCCGATGCTACTTTGACAAGATTTTTCATGCTTCATGTAGTACTGTTTCCTATCGCTATCATAGCGATTATCGCTTTGCATTTTTACTCTTTACGTATTCCGCACGTAAATAACCAAGAGGGTGAAGAGCTTGATTTTGATAAAGAGGTAGATAAATTTAAGAGCGGCAACAAAAAAGAGTCAAAAATCATACCTTTCTGGCCTGCATTTTTATCTAAAGACTTCTTTGTTGTAAGTATATTTTTGGCATTCTTTTCATATCTTGTATGCTTCCATTTTAATTTTGCAATGGATCCTATAAACTTTGATCCAGCAAATGATATGAAAACCCCGCCACATATCTATCCTGAATGGTATTTTCTATGGAGCTATGAAATACTTAGAGGTTTTTACTTTGATATTGCTGGTATTACAGCTATGAATATCGGACTTGTGGTATTTGGCATAGCGCAGATTATCTTCTTCTTGTTGCCGTTTTTGGATAGAAACCCTGAAGTTGCTCCTGCACACAAAAGACCTCTTTTCAAATTTTGGTTTTGGCTCATGTTAATAGATGTAGTATTTTTAACGATTTTAGGTAAATTGCCTACCGGCGATGAGATATATAGTTTTGGCATTGTATCCAATAACCAAGGAGGCTTTATAGCCACTATAGTATTTATAATATTGTTTGCATTGCTGCCTGTTATAACCATAATCGAAAGAAAAAGCGGGGGTGCAAAATGAGAGAGCTAAAGATTTTAATTGTATTAATAGTTTTTACACTTATAACATACTACGGTATAGAGCCTTTTGCCCACAAAGAGATGAATCCACATGTAGCGCCTGCTAATTTTAATTATGAGCAAGAAGATATCGATCTTGCAAATGTCAGAATAGAAGAAGCCAAAAAAGCTTTGAGCACTTCCGAAGAAAAATTAAAATACTTAGAAGAAAAAGGTGCTTCGGATAAAGAGATAGAAGAACAACAAAAAGTTTTGGATTCTGCTCAAAAAGACTTAGATGTCGCCGAGAGCAGACTTGCTTCATATGAAGAGCT
Source organism: Campylobacteraceae bacterium (assembly GCA_031257555.1). Taxonomy (GTDB): domain Bacteria; phylum Campylobacterota; class Campylobacteria; order Campylobacterales; family Campylobacteraceae; genus JAIRKW01. The sequence continues at coordinate 2,371 of JAIROK010000067.1, forward strand.
TTGGGCAAATGTAAAAAACATAAAAGATTTGCAAGGAGATGCTGATGTTGGTAGTGAGTCTTTCTCTTTAGCATGTGCTTCATGCCACGGTTTGAAATCTCAAGGGTTTGAAGCGCCTTTTGATGATGCACTCTCTTCAGAATCATATGGTGTGGCAGTGCCAGATCTTAGCAGTGCCGGAGCGATATATGATAAAGACTTTTTGGCAGCTTTGATATTAAGCCCTGCACATGCTTTGAAATTAGACCACAAATTTAATGATGAAGAGCAGCCTTTTCCTATGACACAATTTTTTGGATTAGGAGATGATTTAAATCAAGAAGTGGCTGATATCATTGCATATCTTCAATCTGTAGCTCCGCAAGACACAAACGGCAAAGATGTGTTTCAAGGTGCCTGCTTAAGATGTCATGACTTGAAATATGATGAATTATACAGAACAACAGAAAAAACTGCCCTCGAGGGATACATGGGTTCAAATCCTCCTGATTTATCTATAATAATACGCGCTCGAAATGCCGAATATCTTGAAAATTTTATAAACGACCCTCAAAAAAATATGCCTGGTACAGCTATGCCAAGAGTCGGTTTGAATAAAGAGTCGCAAGATAAGCTTATAAGTTATCTAGAACAAATAGGTGACAGCAAAAAAGATGAAAGAACCACATTGGGATTTTTTATGATAGGATTTTTCATTATTTTGGCTATTCTTGCTTATTTATGGAAAAATGCGGTCTGGAAAGAGCTTCACTAACTCTAAGATGAGCCGGGCTTTACTGCCCTGCTCATCTATTTTTATATACTTCAAGTCATCTATATTTATTTCGCAAAAACCAAAGCAAAAAGATAAGCTCTGACCAACCTTTAAAAACTTTTCTCTCTCAAATTCTTTAATATCATAGCATATAGATTTTCATCTATATTGTTAAACCTAAACTCACTCTCTTTTAAGTGAAGATAAAAAGTATTATCACTTAAGCCATTAAACT
>JAIROK010000031.1 GCA_031257555.1 Campylobacteraceae bacterium
CGCTTACTTCGTAAACTTGTCATTCTCATGAGCGAACGACAAAGAGAAGCACGAAAATAATACGAGAGAGGTTTTTGTTGCTTTAAACCTCTTTTAGATTCCCGTTTTCACGGGAATGATATACGGGGGGGGAAGGAATAACACCCACTTTTTTTCCGTCATTACAAGGAGCGCAAAGCGACGTGGCAATCCAAAAAAACAAATGAATTACCACAAAAAGCAAGAAATGATTTTCATTTCGTCATACCCGCAACCGAATAACAAGCTTACGAAGTAAGCGCATATTGTGATGGATTGCGAGAATGATAAAGAATAAAGGAATAGCTTAAGAAGGGTGGTTTGTAAGTTTATTGGTAACTAAAATAACAAAATGGTAGTACAGAAATGACATATGAAAAGAGTTATACAAAACGTTATATGGCACTCTAAAAAAATGAATTGTTTTGTATTATATGTGAAGTTTTATTTCTTTCTAATTCCAGTACATTTGTGTCTTCTGTACTTCTACAAAACTTGATATTGCATACGGAATAGAATAAAGGAAATATACAGGAATGATGTATAATGAAAATTATTCCTTGCTTTTTGCATTAAAAGATTTAATATTATATATTAAAAAGTTGTTTCGTGTATGCTTGTTATTATTTCAATTCCCCCCAATTATCACCTATACTAACAGTAGTTTTTAAAGGTATATTCAGTTTATAAATGCCTTCCATTATTTCACTTGCTTGCTTGGAAAAATCCAAAGCATTTTCGCTTTTTACTTCAAAAATAAGCTCATCGTGAATTTGCAATAATAATTTTGCATTATCCCCCAGAATGCTGTTTCTTATCTTTAACATCGCAAGTTTAATCAAATCAGCGGCACTTCCTTGAAAAACAGCATTTATAGCCTCCCTGCCATAATTTGCTATCTGAAATGTCGATGCGGAAGAGAAATCAAAATTTCTTTTACGCCCTAAAATAGTTCGTATAAATCCATCTTTTCTTGCACCATCTTCAATAGAAGCAAGATATGTTTTTACCGTTGGAAAAGATGCGAAATAACTCTCTATATAGCCTTTTGCTTCGGCTTGAGAAACATTGATGGTTTGCGCCAATTTTCTAGCTCCCATACCATACAAAAGCCCAAAATTGATACTTTTTGCGACACTCCTCATGTTTTTGGCATTTTCACCAAAAAGTTTGACAGCAGTTTCAAAATGGATATCTTTGTCATTCATAAAAGCATTAACTAAAGCTTCATCTAGACTAAAATGCGCCAAAAGTCTAAGTTCCACTTGTGAATAATCGATTCCAACAAGTTTAAAACCATCTTTTGCCACAAATGCAGCTCTTACTTCTTTTCCAAGTTCTGTTCTGACCGGAATATTTTGCAAATTCGGCTCTTTTGAACTAAGTCTTCCCGTAGATGTTCCTGTCTGCAAAAAACTTGTGTGAATACGAGAATTTTTATCAGAAAGTCCAAGCTTTAAAAGCGGCTCTATATATGTAGATTTTAGCTTGAAAAGCTCTCTGTATTCCAAAAGTTTTTCTATCACAGGATGTTCATCTATGAGTTCATTCAAAACATTTTCATCAGTGCTGTAGCCAATTTTTGTCTTTTTAGATGCTTTTAAACCTAAATGCTCAAACAAAACAACACTCATTTGTTGAGGCGAATTTATATTAAACTCTCTGCCGCATAAATCATAAATCTTTTTGGTAAGTTCAGTAACCGTGTTGTCACTTTTTTGAAGCAATCTTTTGAGATAATCAGTATCTATCTTGATACCTTCGTTCTCCATATCGCGCAGTACTTCTATAAACAAAAACTCTACATTTCTTGCTATCTCAAGTAATTTTGGCTCAAGTAGTTCTTTTAGTTTATGAAAAAGTTTGAGTGTTATCCATGCATCTTCAGCTGAATAGTTACAAGCTGTTTTTATATCAACATCTGCAAAAGTAGCGTTTTTTTGTATGATATCAGAAAACTTTATAGTAGTATAATTTAAAAGTCTTTTTGCCAAAGAGTCCATACTAACGCTATATTCTGAGTTTAAAAGCCACGCCATAAGCATGGTATCGGCATAAATATCTATGTTTAAATCAAAGTTATTAGAGATAACATTCATATCAAATTTGATATTTTGACCTATTATTTTATGTTTAAAAAGCAAAGATAGGGCATTTCGTGCATCATTTTTACTCACTTGTTCGCCAACTCCAAGATAAAAATGCGCTATAGGTACATAATAGGCTCTATTTTCTTCAAAACAGAAAGAAAATCCTATGATATTTGCGCTTCTCGAATCCAATGAGTCTGTTTCAGTATCAAATGCCAAAAGTGCGCTCTGTGGGATTTTATTTATAACTTCAAAAAGTTTTTTTTTAGTATCAAGCAAAACAGCTTCAAAACTCAAAACTTCCTTGTTTTTTTTTACGCTAATACGATTTAAAACACTATGCATATTATTGTCTAACAGTTCATCTTTTATAGCAAACAGTGGTTCATTTTCAGGAAATTTGAAATTTTCAAGTTTTTGATAAACATCTAAAGAGTCATCAAGAGCAGTTAACCTTAAGCTTATAAATGCACTCTCTTGTCCTTTTTTTAAAAGCTCTTTAACTCTTTCATTTCTAACTTTATCGATATTTTCATATATGCCTTTTAAATCGCCAAATTCATCTAAAAGTTTTTTTGCTCCAACAGCGCCTATGCCTTTGACTCCCGGAATATTATCAGACGCATCACCAGTTAAAGCAAGATAGTCTCTAATTTTGCAAGGCAATAATCCAAATTTTTCAAAACAGCCTATTTCATCTATCTCTATCTTTTTTACCGGCTCAAATATACTAACTTTTGGATCATCTATCAGTTGATACAAATCTTTATCGTGCGTTACAACACGAACTTTTAAATCATTGTTTTTGGCAAATTTTACCATTGAAGCTATCACATCATCTGCTTCATAACCTTCTTTTGAATATTTAGCAAATCCCATCTTTTCAATCCATTCTATAGCAATGGGAAGCTGTTTTTTAAAATCTTCCGGTGGTTCGGTTCGGTTTGCCTTGTAATTTTTATCTATATCATGACGAAATGTTTTTCCTTTGCTGTCAAGCGCAAACAGTATATAATCCGATGGATAATCTCTTTCTATCGTAAATATGAAATTTATAAAACCCATCAGCAATCCCGTAGGCTCACCCTTTAAATTTTTTAAATTCGGCAGTGCATAATAGCTTCTAAAAAAAAATCCGAAAGTATCAATTACAGTTATGGTTTTCACTCTTTATGCCTTTTGTTTTGATGCGAAAGTGTAGCAAGATTTGACAAAAAATATAATTATAAAAGTAGTTTTATATAAACAACAAGCTTCCTTGAAAATCTCAAAAAAATGATACAAACTCTACAAGCAGTCAACCCTGCTCTATCTCAAACTCTTTAGCTAAAAATTCTCCTGTATAAGAACCTGTTTTTTTATAATTTTTTGCAAGTTTTAAAGGGGATGCGCTGTCTACAATTTTACCACCCTTATCTCCACCCTCAGGACCCATATCTATGATAAAATCAGCATTTTTAATGACATCAAGATTGTGTTCTACTACTAAAACAGAATTTCCAAGCGAAGTTAAATGATGGAGTACGCGCACAAGTTTATCTACATCTGCAAAATGAAGTCCTGTTGTAGGTTCGTCTAAAATATAAAGTGTCTTTCCTGTATCTTTTCGGCTAAGCTCTTTTGACAATTTTATCCTTTGTGCTTCGCCGCCGCTTAAAGTAGTGGCATTTTGTCCAAGCGTAATATAGCCAAGCCCCACATCTTGAAGTGTTTTTAAGATTTGATGGAATTTTGGAATAGAGATAAAAAATTCTTCAGCCTCATCAACACTCATATCCAAAACATCAGAAATCGACTTGCCTTTATATTTTATCTCCAAAGTTTGAGCATTATATCTTTTACCGCTGCATACATCACATTTGACCATGATATCCGGCAAAAAATGCATTTCTATTTTTATTTCACCATCGCCTTGACACTTTTCACATCTGCCGCCTTTAACATTAAAAGAGAACCGCCCGACTTTATAACCTCTTATCCTTGCCTCTTTAGTTTTTGCAAAAAGCGCTCTTATCTCATCCATCAATCCCGTGTATGTGGCAGGATTACTTCTTGGAGTCCTTCCTATCGGACTTTGGTCAAGATAGATAACTTTATCAAGCTGTTCCAATCCCTCACACTCCACGCCTGCTACTTTTTTTATTTTCCTGGAGTGATTTAACAGCTCTTTTGCAACTGGAAGAAGAGTTTGGAGTATTAATGAGCTTTTTCCGCTGCCGCTTACACCGGTTATCGCCGTAAAATTTCCAAGTGGAATTTTGACGCTTAGATTGCGAATATTATTTATATTGACATTTTTTAGAGTAATCCACTTTTTCTGCTCTCTGTTTTCTTGATAATTTATACTCTTTGTGCCGTTTAGATATTTGGCTGTTAATGTTTCACTTTTTTGAAACTTTTGAAGTGTACCGCTAAATACAACCTCTCCTCCGTGTTTCCCCGCATACGGACCGATATCTACAATAAAATCAGCACTATTTATAGTCTCTTTGTCATGTTCTACGACTATCAAAGTATTGCCTTTTTCCTGCAATGCCCTTAATGTTTTTATAAGTTTTAATGTATCTCTTTCATGAAGACCAATACTTGGTTCATCTAATACATACATAACACCGGTAAGCCCGCTTCCTATTTGAGATGCTATCCTTATCCTTTGCGCTTCGCCGCCGCTTATGGTTCTTGCATCTCTTCCAAGAGTCAAATACCCAAGTCCAACATCATGCAAAAAACGCAGCCTTTCATTTATCTCTTTTAAGATAGGAGCAGCTATCATCTGTTCTTGTGTATTAAGATATTCAAAATTTTTTTTATCGGCAAAAAAACCGGCGCAATGTTCTATTGGCATCACAAGTACATCGGAAATTCTTTTATCGGCTACTTTGACAGCTAAAGACTCTTGGTTTAATCTAAAGCCACCGCATTTATCGCATATTTTCTCACTCATATATTCGCCAAGCGCTTGTTCATCTTTTATGATATCATATGCGATTTGCACCACACCGTCAAATTTTTTACTTATTTTGTGATGTTTCCAAAAAAATTCTACAATTTCGGTACGCCCATGCAAAATAGCTTTTTTTTCATGCTCTTTTAAATCACCAAATGGGGTTGCGGTGTCTATGTTCTCGCTTTCACAAAATGCTATTAAAAACTTATAATAAAAACTCTTATTAAAGCCATATAGTATCTTGACCGCCCCATCTTCTATACTCAAATCATCATTTATGATTTTACTCATATCAAGCGTATATTTTATGCCAAGCCCATCACAGGAGGGACAAGCTCCTTTGGGTGAGTTAAACGAAAATGACAAAGGCTCCAACGGGTTAAAGCTTATCTTGCAATCAAAGCATGCCAAATGCTCACTAAAATGAATGATTTCTTTGGGATATCCTATCTCTTTTGCATTTGGTATCTCTATCTCAACCTCATCAAAACTTTTATCTAAAGCCTTCTCAACACTTGAGGCTATTCGCTCTTTGTTTTCCTCTTTCATTACAACACGGTCTATAATAACTTTTATCGTATGTTTTTTAGTTTTTGAAAGTTCTATCTCTTCATCAAGCCGCACCATTACGCCGTCTATCATGGCGCGCACATACCCATCAAGCCTCAAAGATTCTATCAAATCGGCAAATGTTCCTTTTTTTTCGCGTACAAGAGGAGAAGTTATAACAAGGGTTGCATTTTGTGGAAGTTTTAAAACTTGCTCGATAATATCCGCGCTTGACATTTTAGATATCGGCTTACCACATTGATGACAATGTTGACGCCCTACTCTTGCATACAAAAGCCTTAAATAATCATAGATTTCTGTAATTGTCCCAACTGTTGAACGTGGATTTTTGCTTGTAGTCTTTTGGTCTATGGCAATAGCCGGAGTAAGTCCTTCTATCTTATCTACATCTGGCTTTCCAACTCTATCAAGAAATTGTCTTGCATAAGATGAGAGAGACTCTATATATCGCCTTTGTCCTTCAGCATAAAGTGTATCAAAAGCAAGTGTGCTTTTGCCGCTTCCGGAAATACCTGTAAAAATTACCATCTGATTTTTTGGTATTTCAAGATTGATTGATTTTAAGTTATTTTCTTTTGCGCCGTAAATCTTTATAGTGTCCACGATTATTCCCCTTTTCAAAGCTTATTATTTTATCTTAAAGGCTCTTAAGGTATTATGATAAATAATCTTTACTTAAGGAAAAAAATATGTATCGCATCTTGTTGGTACTGACTTTTATCTCCCTACCGTTATCCGCAGTAAACATCTTAAATTATGAAATCAAAAAAAACAATATGCAAGATATTGAAATACTTTTGCTGCTTGATGAAGATTGGAATGGTTCTGTTGAACAAGAAAGCAGTGATGAAGAGATAGTATTTATTTTTAAGAACCTAAAAACAAAACTTTCATTGCAGAACTCCACAACTGTAGAGTATGCAAATCTAAAACAATCCAATAAAAATGAAACACGCCTAACCTTAAAAAGCGACCAATCTCTTGATGCAACTATTTTAAAAGGTACAAAAAACATTCGTATAAATCTAACTCAAAAACCAACTCCTCTTACGATGGAAAGTATAGCAAATAGCGCTCACAGCGGAAACTTGAGATATATATTGGATATTTTATTTTATATAGTTATATTTTTGGCACTTGTTTGTGTAGTATTTTTCGTATTTATAAAAGCGAAACTTTTCACGCATATGCATACAAAAACCGATAAAATAGAAAATAGTAATCCAAATATAGAACCTTTAGATGAAAAACAGCATGAAGTGAAAGAAACTGTCAGTATCAAAGATGAAACTGAAGATATCAAAAAGACACAAAAAAGTAAAAAAACAAAAACATCATCTCAAAAAAAATCAAGCCAAACTAAAAGTTTATTTGATTTATAAAATGATTTATTAATTTTCTCTTGCTCGTTTAAAATGTGGATTTATTGCGTTCAACCACACATCAGCCAGCATATTTCCAAGAAGAGTTAAAAAAGAAGATATGACTAAAATACCCATAATAACCGGATAATCGCGCGCTAACGCGCTTTGATAAAACAAAAGCCCCATTCCGTTTATAGAAAATATGGACTCCAAAATGACACTGCCTCCGATGAGTCCGGGAAGCGAAAGTCCTAACATCGTAATAAGAGGAGGCATGAGATTTGGCAGTATGATATATCTTAAAAGATTTTTACCCTTAATGCCCCTTGCTTTTGCAAAAAAGAAGTAATCGCTTTTAATGATAGACACGGTAAGTCCCCTGACATATAAAATCATGCTTCCTATTCCGCCAAAAACTATAACGGTTATAGGTAAAAACAGATGCCATGCCGTATCAAGCCATTTTGGGATTTGGGTATATGCAGAATTTAACCCGCCTATGGGAAACCATCCAAGATAGACGCTAAAAAACAGTATCAGCAATAAAGAGAGATAAAATGAGGGCATAGCGTAACTTATCAAAGAGAGCTGTTTGACAGCATGGTCATATCTCATGCCGTCTTTTAGAGCCGATTTTACGCCAAAATATATAGATATGCAAAAAACAAAAACAAGACTTATCGCATTTATCAAAAGCGTAATCGGAATGCGCGACAATATCTCGCTGCTCACACTTT
>JAIROK010000021.1 GCA_031257555.1 Campylobacteraceae bacterium
TCTTTGATTATAGCTTACTCGCCTTGTATCGCACATGGTATCAAAGGCGGTCTTGGCAAATCGGGCAATCAAGCCGAGCTTGCCACAAAATGCGGCTACTGGCCTTTATATACATATGATCCAAGACTCAAAAAAGAGGGTAAAAATCCTATAAAGATTAACGGCAAAGAGCCCGACTGGTCATTGTATGAAGAGTTTTTGAACAACGAAGTAAGATACGCTTCTTTGAAAAAGTTAAATCCAACTCATGCCGAAGAACTTTTTAAACACAACAAAGAAGACGCGCAAAGAAGATACAGACAGTTAAAACGCTTAGCGGAAGCTGACTACTCAAACGAAATATAAAAAAGAAAAGGCTGTTTTTCGGCCTTTTCTTTTAAATAATCAAATTAACAGCCCATTTGCTCATTCATCATTTTTATGTATGCGGGAATCTCATCTGTTGTTTTTTGGATTGTTTAGTCACTAATGCTCCTTGCAATGTCACTCTCTTTGTCCATTTCCGTGTGAACAATATTTTTCGTAGAAAGCTTATGAGCTTAGAATGTGAGAATGTTCACCTGCTTTGTTATTCTCGTTTTTCTCCTATTTCATTCTATCATTTCAATTGTGTCATTCCTGCCACCATCTGTTATTCTCGCGCAGGCAGGAATCCATCTTTTTTGCTGCTGCAACAAGTAAAACATGTATTTTGCATGACAAATAAAATAATCTTATCTCTTTGTTTTCGTATTATTTTGTGGACTCCCGTCTGCATGGAAATGACGTATTGGGAAAATCGTTTTTTGTTATTAAAATTCGTTGCTTGCGGTGTGGTAATCCATCGGACATTCCTGCTTTACGTTATTCTCACGCACTATCTCGTACCATACCAGCGAAAGTTGGTATCTCCACCTGCTGCTTTTATCATTCTCGCATTCTCATTCTGTCATTCCCGCGTAGGCGGGAATTAATTAGCTTATAATGAGAGAAAATTTACATGTTTTTTATTTCTCTTTTTCTATTTCAACGTTCTTTTTTTAAACACTTTTAGATTCCACATTTTCTCACGATATGCGCTTACTTCGTAAGCTTGTCGTTCGATCACGGGAATGACAACTCCCCTTTCTGTTATAAATTTGGGGTGCGAAGCATGATGTGGTAATCTATATTTTTCATATTTCTCACTCTTTGTTGCTCCTGTGGATTCCCGTTTTCACGGGAATGACATAGAGGGGAATACGGGAATGATGGGGAATGGAACACAGGAATGACACCCTCCATTTTTTTCGTCATAAACTTTGAGTATGAGGTGTGACGTAAGGGAGTATGGCAAGAATGACACCTCTTTTTGTCATTGTAGGGAGCGTTAACAACGCAGTAATCCGTCAGATAAAAAAGAAACAACCTCTCTTTAAAACCTTTTTTGTAGTTACTTTCTTGTACAAATAAAGAAAGTAACTACAAAGAAATTGCCATGACACTGTATAAAATAAACCTTCATAATTTAATAAAATCAAGGGACATTCAAAAACTTGTTATATTTTTTTATAAAAAAACAACTTCAAACACTCTTATTTTCTCATTTATTGATTTTATTAAATGCTTGGCGGAATAATATCCGAAGAGACTACTTCTGCAATACGTTATTTCTTGTTTTTTACGATAATTCATTCGTTGTTTTTGGATTGCCACGCTGCGAGCGGTTTGCAATAACGAAAGGAATGGATTCCCGTTTTTACAGGAATAACGGAGTGGAAATAAGCCATACCCACATTCTCATTCCGTCATTCCCGCGTAGGCGGGGATCCATCTTTTTTCGTTACCACAATGAGTAAAATCATATTATGCGTGATAAATGGAAAAATCTTACTTCTTTGTAGTGATTTGTGAATTATCACATTTCTTTATTTTTTGTATTTATTTTTTATGGATTCCCGTCTGCGTGGGAATGACAGAAAGAGGTGTGAGCATAATGACGTGTGGCATGAGAATGACAAAAAAGAGAGCAAGAGTGATGTAGGTTGGCGCTGAAATGACACATTGGGTAGGGCGAAAATGATGGAGAATATGGAAATGATGAAATGGAGAGGGTGTGGGAGTGGTGAAGAGGGAGTTTGCAAGATTTTACTTTGTGATTTTGTGTTTGCAAAATACTTCGTGTTAGTAGATTGCCACGCTGCGAGCGGCTTGCAATGACAAAAAAGAAGAATTTACCATTATGCAATGATTGCAATGACAGAATAGGAAATGAACCCCACGTATTCCTAGCAAATATCATTTCTTTCAGAAACTATTTACTCGCGCGAGAATGGCATAATGGGGGAGGGGGCATGAGGCTGTATGTTGAAGTAGGAAATATTGTTAAAGAGGGTGATTTGCTTGTTGAGATTGATACTGCAGTACTTGAAGCAAAAGTAGAATCAAACAAAGCTGAGCTTGTTTATCAAAAGGCTCAATTAAAAGACAGAGAGTCTAAACTCGCATACGAAAGATAAAAAGAGCTTTTGGTAAGCAGAAAGAAGCTTATGGAAATGCCAAAGCTTCGCTGCTTTTAGCCAAAGCAAGCACTGATATGATAAAAAGCTTAAAAAACTTACAATTATTGTATTTTTTTATGTGTTACAATTTTTGTAATAAAAAAGAATTAAAAATGATGTTGAAAGAAAAATTGAAAAAATTGATTGAAGAGCGAGGTAGAGGGACAAAAGTAGAACTTGCAAAATTTTTAGATGTCTCACCAAGCTACATAACAAGATATGTTGAAGATGCATATCAAGATGTAGATATGCCATCTAAATACTTTGTTAGAACTGCGCTATTTTTTGGTATTAGTCCGGAGTATTTCCTTACTGATGGCGAAAGTGCTATTAAGCCTGTCAAAAAAATACCAATAGTGGGCAATGTTTCTTATGGGAAAATAGCGTTAAGTACTTATCAAAGGAATAGTGAATACGCTTGTTACAATGGTGAATTTTACATGCACAAGTTATACTGTCTTATTGCCTGTGGCGATAGCATGTCTCCAGAAATTGAAGATGGCGATGAAGTGATGTGTGACCCTGAAGCCGAAGTACAAAATGGCGATATGGTGCATTATGCGATTGGCAATGAAAGTGCGGTAAAAATATATATTAAGAATGATGATGCACATATTATTCAATTTGTTCCATGCAACCAAAGCGAAAATTTTAAAACAAAAATAATTAGACTTGACGATGATATGGCAAATGAAGTCAAGATAAGTAAGATTGTAGCGGTCAATAAGCTTAAATTTAGCAACAGAAAGGCAAGACTTAAGCTAATTAATATGGCATAAAAAGTCAAGTAAGTTCCCCCCCCTTTTTTTTATGGGGAAAATTATAATATTTCATACAGCCAATCCCCCCGAATTCGGGGGGGGGGGGGGTAAAAATAACTCTTTGTGTCTAAAAACGTGTCCAATCACTTCTCTAAATCGCTCTAAATAATAATAACTGACGAAAATACCCTTGATTATAGGGCTTTATTGCTATTTAAAGCAATTTAAGCAAATCTTGGCTTTTATACAATCGCATTGTTATTGACAAGTACAAAATTATTCGTTTGATTTTTAGGAACGCATCGGACATGTATAAATGACTATCGTAGTTGTATCGGGTTGCATATTTATGGACGGCAACCGATACAGACATCGTCCAAGTTTTTATTTGTTACTGTTTTGTCAATGTATATGTATTAAATCCATTTGTTGGTGCACTATTAAAGTATGTAACACCATTTAGTTCATATTTTACAGCATATGTTATGCCGCCTCCGCCATCTCTTACACCTTTTACCTGTACAAGACCAACAGATGGAACCGTAAATACCGCAGGCTTATTTCTAATAAAAAATGCATCTCCTATAGGATAACCGTTTACGATAATCTGAACATAATCCCCATCTTCAGCCGCATAATCCCAAACCCAAATCTTAGACTCTTTTTGGTCATTTGAGTGTGTGATTGTATAATCTTTGCTTTTGATAAATTTGTCTTTACTTAAAATAACAACACCGGTAGAGAGGGATGTTGAGTGTCCTGAGCTCAAAGCGTTTAGCGCATCAGCTGAAGTGTCTATTGTGGGATTAGCATCCATCATGAAAACAATAATACACATTATTGCTATAAGTAAAATTCCTGTTATTTTTAATTTTTTATTAAATAAGGATTGGAATTTACTTTCATTAGACACGATTTTTTCTTTAGAATTTTCTTGTTTGCAAACATCTTTGCTGTCGGTTTGTGATATTTTTTTGTCATACATTATCTTCGTCTCCTTCATATTTCATAGGTTTGTATTTATAATATAAGCAGATACTAAGTCTGCCGACAACCATCCAGACTATCATAAAAGTTAAAAACAAAAAGTGTCTTTGTGTGTTTTTAACTTCGTATCCATAGTTTATAATTGATATTCCTACTGACATTAACAACACATCGAGCAATGCAAATATTACATATGCATATAGCCAAGGTAGTTTTTTAAATATAAAATTAAAATGAGGTACAATCATTGGAACACTAAATATGAAGCACATTACTATGATAAATATAATGCCCATATTTTCTTTTGAAGCTTCAGTAGATATAATAATTTCCATGTCAGCGTACAATCCATAAATTATAAATGGTATTGCAATTATCATGGGAAGCATTAGTATTATAAAGTAAACAGCAGCTAAAAATTTTGACACTTCTATATCCTCTCTATATCGCTATCTAAAATAGTAGTAAGCTCTTCTTTGGTCAAATCATTATCAGTGCTTAATCTCAACGCTTGATTGTTTATGGATTTTTCAAAAATATTTCTAACATATCTGCCGTTGCCAAATTGTGGTTCGAGTTTTGCTTGTACAAGTATGACTTTTAATTTATCAAATGCTTTATTGTCCAAAATATAACCTTTGGATTTAAACAAAGACGCAGCTATTTGCAATAACTCATCAGTGTTATAATCTTTAAATTCAATAATATGTGGAAACCTTGATTTTAATCCGGCATTTATTGATAAAAATCTATCCATATCATTGTTGTATCCTGCCAAGATAACTACTAAACGGTCACGATTATCATCCATCATTTTTACCAGTGTATCAATAGCTTCTTTGCCAAAATCATTTTCTCCTCCTTGAGCAAGAGAATATGCTTCGTCGACAAATAGCACTCCGTCCATAGCTTCCCAAATAACCTCTTTTGTTTTTATTGCTGTTTGACCTACATATCCGGCTACCAAACCGCCTCTATCTGTCTCAACAAGTTTAGATGTTTTAATCACTCCCGTATTATGCAATACGTTTGCAATAGTGCGTGCTATCATAGTTTTTCCAGTTCCGGGATTGCCTTTAAATATCATATGTAACGATGCGGAAGCATTTGTTGGTAATCCAATTTTTTTACGCTCTTTTTCTAATCTTAGCTTAGCGCTTAAAGAGCGTATATGATTTTTAACTTCATCCAATCCTACAATTTTTGAGAGTTCATTTTCTAAATCATATGTTGTATTTTGTGATATTTTGGGGATAATATCTTCGCTTATTATAATATTCATCTTATCGTCCGGTATATCTTCCGAGGCGATTCTTGTCGATTGAATACGTATTATACTCTCTAAATAATTACGTATCATGCGTCCATTGCCAGAATGTGCATTTGATTGTTTATGTAGCGACGCTATCTGTTCAAATAAAATATGTTCGCAATCTACATCTAAAATAAATCCTTTTGATTTTATCATTGAAATAGCTATATTATATAACTCTTCAGGAGAATAATCTAAAAATTCTATATTTAGAGGAAATCTTGACACAAGACCGGAGTTGGACTTTAAAAAATCTTTCATTTCTTGTTTGTATCCTGCTAAAATAACAACTATTTCACCTCTAAAATCTTCAATTAATTTCACAAGTGTATCAATGGCTTCTTTGGAAAAACTATCCGAGCTTGATAGAGCGTAAGCTTCATCAATGAACAATACACCGCCCAATGCCGATTTAAATACATCTTCTGTTTTTTTGGCTGTTTGTCCAACATAACCGGACACAAGTCCTCCCTTATCGGTTTCAACTAAATGTCCCGATTTTAAAAAACCCATCTCCTTAAGCATTTTGGCAGTGATTCTTGCTATGGTTGTTTTTCCAGTACCGGGGTTTCCCGTAAATATCATATTTAGTGATTGTGTAATATCAACATTCATACCGGCTTTTTGACGTTTCTTTCGCGCTATTAGTAATTTATGTTGGGTTCTAATAAAATCCTTGACGTTTTCAAGCCCTATGATCTTAGACAAACTGTCTTCCAAATCAAACGCTTGATAGTCTTCAAAATTAAAATCTTTATAAGACAAAACATTTATCGGTGCGCTTTTGTCTTTAAGCAATCTTTTTGACTGTTGCAATATGGCACCTTCTATGGTATTTCTTACCAATCTGCCATTTCCGCTGTCATTTCTGCCTTTTATCTGTTTTTTGTCGTATAGCTCAATGAGAGGCTTTTCGCAGTCATCATCAATTGTATATCCGTTGGATTTTGCGATGATTAGAGATATTTGGTACATTTCTTGTGAAGAGTAGTCTTTGAATTCAATGATATTTGGAAAACGTGATTTGAGACCGGAGTTTGTTTTCAAAAAATCTTTCATCTCATCTTCATATCCGGCTAATATAACAACCAAATCATCGCGGTAATCTTCCATAGCTTTAACCAAAGTATCGATAGCTTCAATACCAAAAGGATCTGACGTGCCACGGCTTAATGAATATGCCTCATCTATAAAAAGTACCCCGCCTAATGCTGATTTGATAACATCATTTGTGATTTTTGCTGTATGTCCGACATACTGCCCTACCAAATCATTACGTGTAACCTCTCTTAACTGTCCTGAAGACAGTACGCCTAAAGCTTTTAGATATTTGGCTACTATCCTTGCTATGGTTGTTTTTCCGGTACCGGGATTTCCTGTAAATATCATATGCATAGATATTTTAGCTGTTTTTAATCCTGATTTTTCACGCATCTCTTGGATTTGCAAATTATCCTCAAGGCTCATAATATATTTCTTTACATTCGAAAGACCTATTATATTATCCAATTCCAATTTTACTTCATCTAATCCGGAAGTATTTTTGTTTTTTATAAGGCTTGATAAGTTTATGATATTATCATCAATACTGCATATAAAATTACCATCTTTGATGTCTATTTTGATATTGCTACTATTGATTACATGTTTTATTTTGTATTCTGCAAGAGGTTTATATATATTTGTATCTATATACTCTGCTATGCCCGCTATACCTGTTTTGGTATTAAATGAATCTGCAAGTTTTAAAATAGCGTCATTTGACAAACTCACATACAAGTGAAAATTATTAACACATTTTGCTATAAATTTTTCTACAAGATTTCTTGTGATTTTTTCCAAATCGGCTTTTTCAAAATTATTTAGGGAAATTATGTCGCCCACGTTAAATATAAATTTATTTCCAAAAATATCTACAATTGAGTTTGATTTTTTTTCGGATATAAAAACAAAAAATTTACTATTTGCCTGAATGCTGTCTATCGAGCTTTGTATCAAAGCGCCGGTTGCTTCTACTAAAACTCCATTTTGAGTAGCATAGCGTTTATCCATTAAATAAAAACCGTTTTGTACTAAGCTTGTTAATACGTCGATAATACGACTATGACATTTTTCAAAATTCTCAAACAAAACAACATCTGACATTTCATGCAGCGCTTTATATAAATCCGACAAAAAAATATCATAATGTGTATTGAGTGAATATCTTAGTAAATCTATCCTGGATACTTTATGGTAATTTAGTACTGCTTTATTTGCCAATATCGCAGTTATAGTGGTTATTCCCAAAGCTTTACCACTGCTTTTATTTCCAAATATAAATATCGTATTTTTTGGTTTTGTATCATCATATCCCGTTATAAACGGACGCTTGAAAGCTACGCATAAATTATTTATGAAACCGTCTTGACCTATAATGGTTCTTTTTAATTCATTTTCGATTTCGATAAATCTATTTTCTAAAGTTTGCTTTTGACTTATATCTGTATGATTATAATTTGATATATAATCAGTATAATTTTCGCTTGGTTTGACTGTATGCTGATGTGGATTGCCGTTTTTCTTTTTAGCTATGAAACCGTGTTGTTTTATTATCTTAAAAACCTGTAATTCTGGCAATAAAAACTCTATGATTGATTTAAGATTCATACTTTTTTATTCTTTTTTGTATATTTTTACGAAACATATTTATATCATAATTTTACTGATATAAATAAAAATTTATGGTATTTTTGCATAAAAAATTTGTATTTATAAGATAAGCCCTTAATAATAGTGGAAATACTCAAATCACAAAAAATTTGCTATTATTTGATTTAGATATTTCTAAAACAGAAGCTGCTTAAGTTTTTGTTTAACATAGGCAATGCTATTGAAAATAGTAAAAGAGTTTATACAAAATATAGAAAACTATAAAGTTTACAACCTCATACTTGTTACCACTGTAGCTTTTATTATTTTAATGATTAATAGCTTTTACTACATAAAAGAGCAGTTTAAAGAGCTTACGGAACAAAAAAAGGTTTTGCTTTTAAAGAGTATGGAGCATGAGCTTAAAACATGGCTTTCAGAACGCATTACAAATATAGAAAACAGTGCCAAATTCATAAATGAGATTTATGATGATGAGGATAAGTTTAAAGCTTTCAGCACAACTTTTATGAGAAAAAACAAAAGTTTTGATGCTTTGGAGTTGCTTGTTCCCGGTCGATATCTTTATGTAAATGATATAAAATTTGATGATTATGTTGAACAT
Source organism: Campylobacteraceae bacterium (assembly GCA_031257555.1). Classification (GTDB taxonomy): domain Bacteria; phylum Campylobacterota; class Campylobacteria; order Campylobacterales; family Campylobacteraceae; genus JAIRKW01. The sequence continues at coordinate 8,836 of JAIROK010000021.1, forward strand.
TACACAACTTCTTACGGTAAAAGACGTTACTATAAAGATAGCAATGAGGAGCTTTGGTATTTAAATTTAAAATGGTACAAAGATACTAAAAAAGATATGAAAACTACTATTGAGACTATGCGTGAACATGGATATTTTCACGTAAGAACTATCAATATATGTACTCCCGTTGAAAGAAATAATGAATTTAAAGGGGTTTATTGCGGAATTATCAAAGCAGATTCTTTGTTTAACAGAATCAAATCACTGCAAATACCCAAAAGCAGTTATTATATGATAATAGACAAAAATGGTGAAATTTTAGCTAATAACAGCGATTTTAAATTAAAAAAAATAAAAGATATGTTTACTGAAAAATTTACCAGCAATCTTACCGGAAGTATTCATTTTGATGATAGTATAATAACAGTGGAAAAATTTGATGATTTTGGGTGGTATATAGTTGTAGGCATAAACGAAGATGATATTGAAGATGAAGCTACGAGGGTGTTTTTGAAGCATGCTGCTTTGATATTTATCTTTTTTACTATATTTATAATTGTAATAAACGGCTCTTACACGTTTTTGCATGCTCGCGCTAACACTAAAAGAATTGAATATGAAAAGATGCTTGAATATGGTTCACGCATGAGTGAAGTTGGCGAATTAGTATCTGCTATCAATCATCAGCTGCGTCAGCCTCTCAACTCTTTAGCGCTTATCATAAGCAATACATTTAAGCTTTCATCTAATAAATCTTTAGATAAAAAGACACTTGAGAGCAATCTCAAACTTTCTAAAAAGTCGATAGCTATTATGGATAAAACGATAAATATTTTTCGCAATTTTTATCGCTCTGATAGCGCAATAAGCGAATTTTACTTGAAAAATACCATAAATAATGTTTTGCAGGTAATGCATACAAATATATCACAAAAAAATATAACAGTCGATATGTATAATGAAAATATTAAAAATCTCAAAATAATCTCTATGGAAAATTTTGTGCAACAGATACTATTGGTGCTTTTGCAAAATGCTGTTGATGCTATAGAGCCGATGAATAGCTTGAAAGATCTTGATAAACGCAAAATTGAGATAAGATTTGAAGTTCATGAAAAGTTTGTATATGTAGATGTGATAGATTTTGGGTGCGGTGTCAAAAAAGGAGTTGAGAAAAATATATTTTCCGCACTTCATAAATCTGACAAACAGCAAGGTTTTGGCATGGGACTGTTCTTTGCAAAAAAATTGGCAAACAAAAAACTCATGGGAGACATATCTTTGCTAAAAAATTCAAATCCTACAATTTTTCGTTTTACTGTTAGAAAAATTTGCAAAGTATAAAGGAAAAAAATGCGCAAATCAACGCTTGACATTTTAAATAACTTTAGTATTTTGACTGTTGAAGATGACAGTATTGCAAGAGCTATGATAAAGCAAGGATTAAAAGAGTATTTTATCGCGTATTATGAGGCTAAAAACGGACTTGAGGGATTGGAGATTTTTAAAAAACATAAGGTGGATATCATAGTGGTTGATATCCATATGCCGCTTCTTAATGGATTTGATATGATAAATGAGATTTTAGCATTGAAGCCAAAGCAACCTTTCATTGTGATAACTTCATACGATACCGACAAAAATGTATTGCATAGTGTGAGCAGTGGTGCATTTAGCTTTTTAAGAAAGCCGATAAATATTGAGGATTTGCAAATCTCTCTAATGTTAGCGCTTTCTAAAAAAGTGGAACAAAAACTTGTCAAGATACATAATGATATTTTTATTGATTTTAATAAGGAAATAATATATAAAAATGATAAGCCATTGTTTTTAACACATGTAAGCAATAAAGTTTTCTGGCTTTTATGTTACAATCTAAACAATCTTGTAAGTTATGAGATGATAGAAGATTATGCGTATGGCGGTAAAAGTATAAACAAAAATGTCATACATACCGTCATACTGAGAATAAAAAAGTATTTAGGCGATATAAACATAGAAAATGTTGCAAACGCCGGATATATACTTAAAAGTAAACCTACGCTTTGATTTTTTTGCTAAAGTAAAGTATACAAAATAGAGTTGAAGCAGATATGAAAACATATATGTTCATAATCGATATATTTATGAAATCATTTATAGAAACCATATTTGCATAAGATGGTAAGATATTTTCGGTAAACATATTTGTCTTGAATGCGCACTTGTTGTCTATCTGGGATATATTAAAAAAACAGCTTACGATGTTTGAAAAAGAATTTTCTTGCATAAAAAACTCTTGTGTCCATGAAAATTTATATAGCACCCAAAGCGTTAAGGAGTTTTTAATGCCAAAAGCTGCTGCAATAAAGCCGATATAATATCCAACATTGGAAAATTTTTTGGGATTTATCGCACAAATCACTACTGAGAGCAATATAAATAAAAATGCGATTCTTATGTATACAAAATCAGCGCTTGAGAGTATGCCGATATAGTTGTCAAAAATAAAATAGCCGGCAAATGTTACAATAAGCAAAGAGCATGCAGCAAAAATCCAAAATATTTTGCTTTGTTGCGCTATTGCTATACTTTTTAATAATGTATTTTGAAAAGATATAGAGTATTCCATAACAATAACCTCATAATTTAAGATATTTAAAAAAGATTCGATTTCGGCACAATGTATATATGTTACCGAATATACTATTGTTAATAATAATAAATTGTTCTGGCAAAAAAATTTCGTTAAAATTAAAATTTTCTTAATCTAAAATGATGCGATTGCTTTCCCAAATAGTTATATAATACTAAACAGATAAGGATACTATTGTATTTTCTTAAAAAATATGATAAAATCTTTTTTGTGTATTTTTAGGATTGTGAGAAGTTAAAATTTCAATTTTTCTGATAATTAATATTAGAATAAAGCATATTTTCAGCTTTATTATTTATAATAATCATTATCAAGAATTAATGACACTTTGAGTAAAAGGAGTATAGTCATGTCAGTACTTGTTATAGGCGCAGATGAGATAAATCCAATAAAAGCAGTGCTAAATGATCTTGGCGCTGATGAGGTCGTACATTGGGATGCCAGAAAAAAGAGCAGTGTTAACAGAAAAATTATTCCGCAAAACACGGAATGTGTTGTTATGTTGACGAGTTTTTTAAACCATAATACTATGAAGCTTTTCAAATCTCAAGCTAAAAAACGCAATATTCCTGTAGTTTGCGCAAAAAGAAGCGTAAGCTGCGTATATAGTGAATATTGCAAAATATTTGGCTTAAACAGAGATTACGAATGCGATGAATGCCAAAAGAGTCTTTAAAAAATGCTTTTTGGTTTTGAGAGGATAAACGGGAAGTGGACAGAGAGAGTTCCTGCGCTCTTTCATTCTTTTTCACGCAAAGAGCAGCGAGAGTTTTTTATCAATCAATATAACTGTTGCGTTGATAAAAATGAGCAAATTATCTTTAAAGGTAATTTTGGCAACTTTACTCTTTTTGAGATTTTTCAAAAAGAGATATTTTCGAGAGTGGCAACAAAAAACGCTCTTTGTAAAAATGAAACCAAAGTGTTTGAGCCTTACTCTGCTCTCTTGGTTGCACTTTTTATCAAGAAAGATTTTGATAATCTTGAAGCAGTGATAAAAAGAAATGCGATACCGCCGAGACTTCCTCAGGCAAGGTTGATTTTTAGAATGTTTTCATCTGAAAACTGTGGGATAGTGTTTGACGCAAAAACCCTTTTTTCAGAGTTTGTTTTGGAAAAAATCGTACGTAAAAATCCTGATAAAGCTGTTTATTTTAAAGATGATTTGATTGTTATCGAAAAAGATGGTGAATGCTTACTTAGTATTATGTTGTGTTTTAAAAAATTTGATAAAGACAGGATATATCTTGTCAAAGACGAGATAGATGAGGCTTGGAGAAAGGTTGCAAAAGGCAATATAAAGTCTTTGTATATCGTTTTTCCTAAAAACAGTGCGTTTAAACGTCACATAGAGGTTAAAAACCCATGCTTTGCCGATTCTTTGGTAAAGCTTGTTCCATATACCATTTAAATTTTAGGAGATAAAAATGTCAATAGCTATTGTTTACGGAAGCAGCGGTGGTAACACTGAAGGTGTTGCTAAACTTATTCAGAAAAAACTCGGTAAAGAGGCTGATTTGATAGATATCAGCAAAGCTGATGCAAGCAAAATCAACAGTTACGATAAACTGATTTTAGGTACATCAACATGGTATGAGGGTGAATTGCAAGACGATTGGGATTCATTTGATAAAGAGGCTCTTGAGTTTAGCGGCAAAACGGTAGCACTTTTTGGACTTGGCGACCAGGAAGGTTATGGAGGAGAGTTTTGCAACGGCGTAGGAGCTTTATATGAGCTTAGCCTAAAAAAAGGCGCTAATGTCGTAGGAGATAAAAATTCTACCGACGGATATAATTTTGAAGAATCAAAAGCAGTAGTAGACGGAAAATTTGTGGGGCTCATCGTCGATGAGGATAATCAAAGTGATTTGACTGCAAGTAGAGTTGAGCAGTGGGTAGAGAGCATAAAATCAGTTTTTTAATTCCAAGATTAGTTTTGCGAGAGCAAAACTGCCTGATTTTGTTTTGTATATTTTAAAAAAGGTTTGTCGGTTTTATTTGATTTCGTTGCAATCTCGCCTTGTTTTTAAAATTTATATTGCAAAAAGGCGTGAAATGTATAAAAAAGAATTTGAGAGAGGAGTGTTTACTGCTCTCTCAAACAGATTATAAACTTATTTTTTGTATAGATTTGGATTTGCTTTTGAGTTGCGTTTTTTATCAAAAAAACGAAAAATTATACATGCGTTTATAAAATTCTATTCTATTTGAAGAAAAATAGGATAAAATATATCTCATAATAAGATGTGAGGTATGATAAAAATCCATTAATACAGCTTATTAAAATCAAATTTAAGGAGAAAAAATGTCTATTGCTATAGTTTACGGAAGCACAAAAGGCAATACAACAGGTGTGGCAGAGCTCATAAAGAGCAATTTTGGAGATGTTGATTTGATAAATATCGCGAAAACAACTCCGAGTGAATTAAATAAATATGATGGGCTTATTATCGGTACACCTACATATTATGACGGGAAGTTGCAAGATGATTGGGAAGCGTTTGACAAAGAAGCGCTTGAGCTTAAAGGTAAAAAAGTGGCTTTATTTGGTGTTGGAAATCAAAGAAGACACAGTACCACATTTAATAATGGCATCGGTATTTTATACGAACTGTTTGTTAAAAAAGGTGCTGAAATAGTAGGCGATAAAAATCCTACCGACAGACATACTTTTGAAACATCAAAAGCTGTAGTGGATGGTAAATTTGTTGGGCTTGTTATTGATAAAGAGGTTGAGGGCGACTCATTGGAAGATAACATTGCCAAATGGACAAATTCTGTAAAAAAATTTTTTTAACAACGAAGCAAACTCTGTTTTGAAAAACTATTTGTCTTTCAAAACAGAGTTAAATTTATAAATTCTTTATACGTCACTCGTCTACAAAAGTTATCAGCAGATTTGTATCTACCAATTGTGCTATTTTTGAAGTTGTACTGCCAAATATTATAGGGCTCAATCCAGCTACATTTCTTGAAGCCAAAACCGTTAGGGTATATCCGTTGTCATGTGCATATTTTTTTATAGCCTCAGAGACACTATCTTCAACTTCCAAAGTGATAACGGGTGCATCATTTCTATTATTTCTAAATTTTTTAAGTTGTTTTTCCGCCTCTTCTTGCATGTATTCCACGGAGTAAGCTGCAAGTGTAGTGTATGGTGTCGCTATTTCTCCAAAAGCCGATGTGTCTGCATAGATATAAGATATTGGAGCAGTTGATTTTAAAAAGTTTTTAACTGTTGAGGCACTCATAGTATAATCGCCAAGGTCTGTAGGAATCAGTATTTTTTCATCAAGAGGTTTATTTCTTGCTATAAATACAGGTGCCCCAATTTTCTCAAGTACTTTTTTGGCAGTTGAGCCAAGATATAAAACAGCATGTGATTTGCTCATGTTTCCAAGTACGACAAGGTCGGCATCTTTTGCTTTGGCAGTTTTTAAGATGAGTTCCCAACCGCTTGTTATCTCTACAACAATATCATCATCGCTTATATTAGCTATTTTGCCGATAGAATCTTTAAGCTCTTTTTTGATTTTATGTTCATCTGCTTCTTTGATAAAAAATCTCAAAGACACAGCGTGTACATAAGTCACTTTTGCACCTGTTCTTTTGCGCAACTCTTCGCTCTTTTCTACTACATGCAAATCGCTTTCATGCATAGCAAGTGCTGCTATTATGTGTTTCATGCTCCACTCCTTTAAACGGAACTTTAAGTGTTTGAGTATAACAAAAATAGATTAAATATTGCTTTCGTGTGGATTTTTAATGCTTATATATATTGATTAGATTTAAGTAAAATTTTTTAATTGTTGTTTTTGTCGCAAAAGTATTGATATTGGATGGTTTTTGAAAAAAAGATTATGATATTCCAAACTTTAAAAATGTATAATTATAAATCAAAACTACATATTTTAAAAAGCATTAGCAGATTGGTTGGTGCATATATGCTTTTTAATTTTTCTAAATATTTAGTGGTTAAGTAAGATGCGAAGAGATGTTAAAAACAGTATCATGATTATAAAAGATGCTATAATGATTACTCAATTTATTTGTACTCAATAAAAAAATATCAAAAAACATGATATTTACAACGAGTGGTAAAGTGATAATTTTCAAAACCCATTGAGCAAAATACGATTGGGAAAATTGAAAACAAAAGGAGTAAACCGTGCCGTTATTAGACAGTTTCAAAGTTGACCATACAAAAATGACAGCGCCTGCCGTAAGAGTAGCAAAAACTATGAAAACTCCAAACGGTGACAAAATCACCGTATTTGATTTGCGTTTTTGCAAACCGAACAAAGAGATATTAAGCCCAAAGGGCATTCATACGTTGGAGCATCTTTTCGCAGGATTTTTAAGAGAGCACCTAAACAGCAGCAGCGTAGAAATAATAGATATTTCACCGATGGGTTGCAGAACCGGATTTTACATGAGTCTTATAGGAAGTCCTAAAGAGCAAGATGTGGCATTAGCGTGGGAAGAGGCTATGAAAGATATCTTGAAAGTAAAATGCAAAAAAGAGATTCCGGAAATCAACATATATCAGTGTGGTACATACAAATTGCACTCTTTAAAACAAGCTAAAAATATAGCCAAACATGTCCTCAAAAAAGGCGTGAAAATAATGAACAATGAAGAGCTTACATTAAATATTTCATAAAAATTACTGTTGAAAATCGACAAGTGCGGTTAAAATAAATTTGATATTTTATCATCAAAAATAAGCTGTAAAAAAATAAAAACAGTATCTAAAGTTCTAAAGAAGAGTAGAGTATATTATTGCTACTATATCATTTTAAAATAATATGATAATTTTATGAAGCAAGCACATACCTCCTTTTTTACTTTATTCCCGCATTCCCTTACGCCATTCCCGTGTAGGCGGTAATCCACCAAAACACGAAGTGTGCATAAATTTCAAATTACAAAATGGACTAAAATGAAGTAATTTAAAAAATCATATCAAGCAACTTTATATTATCTTTTTAGGTAATTCTCATGGATTCCCGTCTGCGCGGGAATGACGTAAGGGAGGGCTGGAATTTTGTTTTTTTATGAACGAATTTATGGATTTTCACATTCCTTCGCAATATGCGTTTACTCATTTAGTTGTTGGTATGACGTAAAGGGAGAATGCGAAAATGACAAAAAACGTAAATAGTAAAAAACAACCATTTTTTAAAACCTTTTTTATAGTTACTTTCTTATACAAACAAAGAAAGCAACACAAAGAAATTGTCCGTGACACTGTCCATGCTCATGGATAAACCTTCATATTTAATAAAATCAAAGGACATTCAAATTGTTTGAAGTTGTTTTTTGTAAAAAAATACAACAAGTTTTTGAATGTTTTATTCTAAATACTTGGCAATGCCAAAAGGAATTAATATCTGAATAGATTATTTTCATAATATGTTATTTCTTATTTTTTACACCAATTTCATTTGTTGTTTGTGGATTGCTACGCCGTGCTTTGCCATCCTCGCAATGATGAAAGAAATGGATTCCCGTCTGCGCGGGAATGACGTAACTGGGAGGAATGATAAGGGCATGGAAAGGATAGAACGCGAAGCAAGCGGAGATTACCGTATTCCAAGTTCATAAACTTTCTACGAAAGACTATTGCTTGCGCAGGAATGACAGAGGAGGGAGGGAATGATAGATGGGGAACGCGGAAATGATGAAATAGTGGCAAATAGGACGCTTGTAAGATTTTGTTCCGTGAACACTTTGTGTTAGTGGATTGCCGCACCGCGAGCGGCTCGCAATGACAGGAAAGAAGACACAAAATTGCAATGACTATAAAGCTGATTTTGTAAAATTCTACAGTATCTTTTGTATATACCGGCTTGATTTATTGCATGTAAAAGTATTTTACAGTGCACCCGTAAAATATATAAGCATACTTTTATTTGCTCCCCTTTGCTTTCGGGGGAACCACCTGTAAAAATATATGAATGTACTTTTAGGAGACAAACTGTTGCTTCCAAAAGAGTATAAAATATACGTTACGCAATTATTTGACTGTGTAAAAGAGTAGATATTATTGCGACATAAATCAATTTTTCAAGCAAAGTATTCACTAAAGATTGAAAAAGACAAATTAAAAAAACAGTAATGTAAGCTTTTACCAATCCGGACTTTCATCATCAAGAAATTACTCCAACTAACTTCGTCCCTTGCATACCCCATCCTAAAAGTCCATCTGCTCTTTTATTTAACAAATATCCTTTGAATCTAAAAAAATAGATAATAAAACAAAGTGCGAACGATAAAGATGATAAAGCGTACATTGCAGTACCAAATTCATCTGCAAGACATCTCAAAACAAGTGATAAAAGAAGCGATAAAAGTAAAAGCACAATCCAAATATCACATTTTGGTTTTCGTCCTGTGTGAACAAAAGTTATTACAAGCATTGCAATAATTACTCCTCCACCAATCCCGCCTATCCCTAAGATATGTCTTGCATTTATCAAGTTTACATCAAATCCGATATAATAAAGCCCTAAAGTTAAGTATCCAAAAGATATAACAAAGAGTAAAATTGCAAAAATTTGTACATAAGGATGAGTTAAAATTGTTTTATCATACTCTCTTTTATAATCATTTATGATATTTAAAGTTGCTGCAAAAACGGCAAATCCAAGCCAGCCTAAAATACTGTTTTGAAAGAAAAACTCACAAAATCCAAAAAGCAAAATGCAAAAGATAGATAAATTATATCTAAAAGGACGAGTTATGAAAGCTTCGCTTAACTCCATCTCCTCAATAAACCCATTTATCTCTTCCATCTGAATCCGTCTTAGGGCTAAAATTATCAAAACTATAAAAAGTGACAACGAAAGATATAAAAAACTATTTGGATTTTTAAAAGTGATAACTTTTGCAACACTTAGAAAAAACATTGTCTGAATAACAGTTATCAAAACAATCATATAAGCAATGGACGAGTGCCTTTGAAGCGGGTCTAAAACAACTCTTTTAAATATAATGGCTATCATTAAAACAGAAAATGCGATGTTAAACAAAAACGATATCCAAATGCCGATTATGTCCATGCACCAAAAACTGACCCTTCCTAAAAGCCAAAGTATAATAATATATAAAAGTTTTTTACCGACTATGGGGACACTTCCGGAAAAAAGTTCAGGCAAAGCTGTAAGCAAAAATGCCCCGATTGCCCCAAATCCAACTCCAAATAGCAGTTCATAAATATGCCAATTTATGATATTTGAAAATGGCAATATGTCGATGCTAAAACCAAAACTAATTCCCCATAAAGTTATCATTATCGCAACATACCAAGGCAAAATTAGAAAAAACGGACGAAACCCATAGGCTAAAAACGGTTTTACATGTATGTCATTTTTTGGGTAGTACAAATAGTGTTTTGCCGTATTTTTCATTATCTAAGCTCCCATGTAAATGTTTTGATTAAAGTCTCATTCATAAGGAGTTTTTGCGTATATGAGAGCACAAACTCTTCGCTTCTTTCTTCTTTTTTTGTCTTTATATCAAATTCATACACTATCTCCCCCGGTTCTGCTTTTAAAAGCAAAATCTTATCGCTAAGTTTTACTGCTTCAGAAATATCATGAGTTATAAAAAACATAGCGGCGCAGTTTTGTTTTAAGTAGAGTTTCAAGCTTTCAATCAACTCTTTTTTTATCCCTATATCAAGTGCGCTAAAAGGCTCGTCTAAAAACAGAAGTTTGGGTTTGTTTGCAAGTACGCGCGCTAATGAGACACGAGAACTCATTCCTCCGCTTAAATCTTTCGGATATTTATTGAAATCTTCGACTTTTAACCCAAAATCAAGCGCAATCTGTTTTGCGATACCATCTTTCTCTTTGCATGTAAAAGATGAATTTAAAAGCCCTAAAGATATATTATCGACGACATTTTTCCATGGAAAAAGTCTTACATCCTGAAAAGCTACACTTTGAGTGTAAAAACTATTTTTTACACTTCCTTCCTGCACATCTTCCAAACCGCTGCAAAGTCTTAAAAGTGTACTCTTTCCTCCTCCGCTTGGTCCGATAATGCTTATGCACTCATTTTCATTTAATTCAAAACTTATGTCATAAAGCGTGTATTCATAACCAAATCTATGAGAAAGATTTTTAACGATTAACTTCTCCATTGCTCAACCTCTTTTTTTACAGGTTCCAAGATAACATACTCTATAAATAAAAGCACGATTACCATTGAACATACAAGCGCTAAAGCCGTAGGCGTATCAAGATAACTTCTTGCAATTCCAAGCCTTACGCCGATTCCATCGCTTGCGCCCAAAAGTTCCGCCATTACAACGACTTTCCAAGCTATACCAAGAGCTGAGATATAAGAGGGGAAAAAATATGAGATAAGATGAGGAATATAAAGATTTGTTATCTTTTGATGCCACTTTAATTTAAATACATCACAGACTTCTTTATATTTTCCTTCAATGGTTCTGCTTCCTTGCATGGCTCCTGCAAAAACTATAGGAAAAGATGCGATTATAACCGTAAAAGCAATTGTTCCATTTCCAAAACCAAACCAAATCATAGCCATAACAATCCATGCAATCGGAGGAACGCCAACTAAAATAGTTACTATAGGTCTTGAGAAAATACTTGCTGTTTTAAAAAATCCCGCAAGCAGTCCCAAAATCGAACCAATAACCAAAGAGACACCAAAGCCTTTTAATGCTCTAAAAACCGTAAGATACAAATCTTCTTTAAATCCGCCATCTAAAAATAGCTCTTTTAACGTTACAAATGTAAGAAGCGGTGAAGGTAAGACCATATCTCCATAGTATTTGTTTCCAAAATCCCAAAGTGCAAAAAATAGACATACTGAAGAGATTGAACCCCAACCGCTCCATAAAAACCATGGAAAATCTTTTAATATTTTTACAAATGTTTTCATTATTTATAAAACTTATCATCAGGCATTTTTTCACCGATAAGTTTTGGCTCATATGAGTATAAAATCTCATAAAATGCTTTTAATTCATCTTTTGCATCTTCTATATTTACGCTTTGCATGTTTATATGCAAGATGGAGTCTTCAACCATCTGCGCATTAAATGCCTTAATATATTTTGCACTTAACTCTCCGGCTTCTTTTGGGTTTTGCTTGTACCACAATAGAGCTTTTGCATACTCTTCATTAAGCCTTTGTTTTAGCTTTTCATTTTTATCACCAACTGCTGCAATCCCGGCTTGCGGGATTTTATTTTCACTGCCAAATAACCTGCCCCATTCAACTTGCAAGTCAATAGCACGATACAGTTTTGGAAAAAGCACACTTTGCGGGAAAGAGTTTGCTTTTTGCAGCGCCATTGAAGTTATGGGCTCCATCAAGAGTGCATGTTTAGCCTTTTTTGTAACTAACATTTGCACGGCATTCGGTGGAGTTTGTACATAATTTATTTTGATATCCTTTTTTATATCTATATTTGCTTTTTTTAAAAGTGCTTGCAAGATAACATCCGGCATATCCGCACGAAATGGAACTATAAGCTCATCTCCTTTTAAATCTTCAATGTGTTTTATATTTTCATCGGAACTTATGATATTAAAAATCCCCCAAACAGAAATACTCATAAGTTTTATATTTTCACCTTTATTATAAAAAATTGCCGCAACATTTGTTGGCATTGCGACAAAATCAACATCATTTTTTAAAACCAATGCTTTAAGCTCATCAGGACTACTCCATTCGCGGAAAACTATCTTTTTTGCAACGTCATTAAGCGCTCCGTCTTCAATTATTTTAAAAAATGGATGAGAAACGCTTGCCGCCGGACCCGAAAGTACTAAAATATCCTGCTTTTCATTTGCAAATAAAAAACCAAACGCTATTAAAAATAAAAATATCTTTTTCATCATATATCCTTAGAAGTTGTATCTGATGCCGGCGTAAAAAATGCGACCGTTATCGACAAAGAAGTTTTTATCGAGCTTTTCGCCAAAAATATTATCAACTCCACCAAAAAACATAAAATCTTTTATTTTATAGTTTAGCGACATATCTACATAAAATGCATCATCGCTTGTTTTTCTAACATTTTGTATTAAAGAGTTTGTATATTCAAAATCCTGCTTGCCGACATATCTTAGATTTGTCTTTATAAGTAAAGCCAAAATCGGCGTATAATCAACTCCTAAAATAACAGTCCTCTTTGGAGTTAGCAGCAAATCTTTTTTGGTATCTTTGTTTTTTGTTTTTAATTCGCTCCAGATAAAATTTGCAGAAATTTGACTTGTAATCTCATAATTTAGCAAAACGTCAGCGCCATAAGTATAAGCATCGGCTATATTTTCAAAAGTAAAATAAGCGCCTTTATCTACCATCTCTATTTTGTCATCAATATCATTATAAAAAAATGCAACATCATAACCGACTTTTTCTATTCTACCGCCAAATCCAATTTCATAAGCGTTTATTGACTCCGGATCCAAATCATAACTGTTTGTTTTTACTCCCCTTATAACCTCCGAGCCAAGCTGCAAACCTGTTGCGGTCTGTTTGCTGATATAAAGTTCTCTTATATCAGGAACTCTATAACCTTGTGAAAAGATTGCTCTAAAAATCGCCGTATCGTCAAGTTTGTAATTTGTTCCTGCTTTGAAAGTTGCTTTGCCGTTAGCATTTGATATATCATCATACCTGACGCCAAATACAAAATTTAACTCATCATCAAAACTGTACTCGTTTTGAATATATAACGCTTTATAATCAACCGTCTTTTTCTCAAAAGTTCCTGCTTGGTTAAAAACGGTTGCCTTTCTGTTCTCATCCCGAAACTCTCCGCCAAAAGTTATAAAGTGGCTGTCAAAAAGCGTTGTTTGCAAAAATGCCTCATAAGAGGTAACTTTCACATTTGCATTCATTCCTTGACTTACAGAGTCTTCTTGTGAAACATAACCCAAATCTTGCCAAAAAACGGCTGTTGTATCATTTCTTTTTTTGTATCTTGATTGGTATATTCTCAAATCAAACGATAAATCTTCAAACAAAAGCGCCTTCAAATCAACTCCGACATTAAGCCTTTTGTTTTTATCATTTGAGTTGACCGGTGCATTAAAAACAGGAACCATATTGCCGCCAACCATGTGATTGCTTGGATGAAAAACTCCTATATATTCACCTTCTCTTTTTTCATGCATGTAAGATATGTCAGTCCCTGCTTTTATATTTTCATTCAATTCATACTCTAACCTTGCGGCAAAATTTGTTACAGTTGCATCTTCGCTTTGCGACTCTTTTGTATCGTAATAATCTTTTATATTTGAGCTTATAGCAGGGTTTGGATGAGTTGAAGGTTTTATCTTGGCACCGCTTGGATTATTGACCCTTGTATCCGCAACTATACTTTTTTTGTATCCATTGCCGTCAAGCACGCTTGCACCGAAAGAGTAAGAAAATTTATCTATTTTTCCTCTTATATCTGCGTCATAGAGCTCTTTAAAACCTTCTCCTTTTTGGTTTATCTCGGCTCTAATGCCAACGCTTCCCGAAACTTTATCCGTTGGCTGCTTTGTTATGATGTCTATAACTCCACCCATCGCATCTGAGCCGTAAAGCGAACTTGAAGGTCCTTTTATTATCTCTATTCGTTTTATCATTGAAGTTGGAATCCTGTCAATATCATAAGGATTTTTAACCTCTCCTGCAAGCCTTTTTCCATCAATCAAAAGTAAAACTCCATCAACGCCTCTAATTGAAAATGTTGATTTTGTTTTTGAACTTGCTGAAGGGAAAGCATTTGGCTGCAAAGTTAAAGATGGGATATCTCTTAAGATGTCACCAAGTGTCTCATCGCCGTTTTTTTCAATCTCATCTTTTGTGATAACGATGATAGACGAACTGACTCCATCAATGTTTTGCGCACTTTTTGTAGCGCTCGTAACTTTTATCTCATCAAGAATAACTTGCGCATTTAAAAGTATGCTTGAAGCAATCATTGCCATAATGATTTTTTTCATAATCTTCTCCCAAAATTATTTTGAGAATGATTATATAAAACAAAAAAAATAAAAATATTGATTTCAATCAACGAAATAAAATCTACTTATTCAAGTAACTCATTTAAATTGTTGATGTCTTTGTGTATTATCCTGCGGGCTTTATCTTGCTTTATCAAATCTTGTTTTTTAAACTTTGCCAGAGTCCGCGAGAGAGTTTCCGGTGTAATGTTTAGCATTGCAGCGATTTGAACATCTTTGATATTTCCAAAATAGCTATCTTTCTCTAAAATAAATTTTGCAACCTTTGCCTCAGCATTCAGCGAAATCTCTTGATGCAAAACTTCCGATATAATGCGAAGTTTTTGTGAGAGAGAGCGGATTATCTTGTGCGAAATATCCGGATTTTTAAAAAAATCACTCTCAAGCTTTTTAAAATCAATCTGTACAATTTCCGAGTTTTTAGTAAACTCTGCTGAAGCCGGATACGGGATATTTTCAAAATTTGGAAGTTCGGCAACAAGTGAAATCGGTTTAAAATCATGCAAAAAAATCCTTGTTCCTTTTATATTTGTTTTAAAAACCTTCACTTCGCCATTTTTTAATATATACATGTAAATTGGGGTCTCTTTTTCGTAAAATAAAATTTCGCCGCTTTTGTATTTTTTCAATCTGCTTATATTTGAGAGTTTTTCAAGTTCACTGTCGCTTAATCCGCTAAAAAGAGGAATCGCTTTTAAAGTTTCGTACATATTTTCTCCAAATACTTTATATGTAAAGGTTTCTTGTAAAATACTACAAATAAGATAAATACCGTATTATATTTTAACATATAAGCGAAAAGGTTATGAGGTAAAATAACAATTTTTGCATCACATGATTTTCATACAAATAAACACTTTAAATCCTTATTTAAAACAAAAAGCGGAAAATAAAAATTGATATGATTGTGTTTTGCAAAGATTTTTGGTAGCTGGGGGGAGACTTGAACTCCCGACCTCCGGCTTATGAGACCAGCGCTCTAACCAGCTGAGCTACCCAGCCATAAAAAGGGAATAATTATATAGCGTAGTTACTTATAAATGCCTTTGAAACTCACATTTTCATAAATCGCGCAGAAAAAACATGTAAAATCTCTTTTTTACAAATCCAAACTATCTTCTTTTGGTTTTGTATTTTGGCTTGAGTATCAAATCATTTGACCGCAGCTATAAAAAATTTACAAATTTTCTCTCATTTCTATGAAATATGGATTTTTGCAACCCCTGTGTTTTGGGTTTTTACGAAGCTTAACACTTTGCGCAGGAATGAGCTACGAAGTAATTTCTTCGTCATTGTGAGCCGCTTGCGGCAATAGGTTTTTATCTTTTTGTTACTAATGCACACTTGCTTCGTAAGCTTGTCGTTTGGTCTAAGCTATTTTGTATTTTCTAAGAACTGTAAACTTAAATACAGTTTCTGCTGTAGTCTGATGGGTGCACCCATTCATCAGACTATCAGCTTGTTACTAATGCACACTTGCTTCATAAGCTTGTCGTTTAGTCGCAGGAATGACGCATAGCTAAGAAACTAAAGCACAGTTTCTGCCGCCAGCCTGATGAACGCACCCATTCATCAGACCATCAGCATAGCCGCTTTTATCAAGCTTACTTAAAGAGCTTATTTAGTGCCTTTTCTATCTTGTCGCTGTTTTTTTCAAGATATTTGTCTATCTCTTTTACCGCTTTATCTTTCAAATATTTGGAGCTGTCGATAGAGACTTTGGGCTTGTCGCTTGTACCTGTAACCCTGCCTGCAACGTCGGTTTTTTCTATCTGGATACTAAAAGGTATATCTAAAGCCGTGCCGCTAATCTTACCGTCAGTTACCCTCAAAGCTGTCTTTTTGCTCTTTGTGTCAAATGCAAACCTTATCTTTTCACCCTCTATCGTGCCTTTAATCGAACTGTTTTCATACTTTTCTTTTGTTATGTCGTAGCCGGAAAGCGTATTTACCAAATCCCCAAGCTGTGTTTGCGTCATATGCCCGTCAGGACTTGCGGCGTTGAAACTGCCTTTGCTCGTGTTGATATTGTAATTTGCATCAAATTTTATCTTAGCATCAAAAATCTGCGGGTAACTTAGCATACCCAAAAGTTCAAGCGTGGATATATCAACCCCGCTTATATTTGCTCTGTTATTTTCAAAATCAAATTTAACATTACCGCCCAAAACGGAGCTTTTGCCGTTTACTTTAGGCGCGCCGTTTTTATAGCTGGCTTCACCATCCAGCGCGATGGAACCTTTCATTTTCTGTTTTGTTATGCCGTCAAATTTAGAGAGGTCTTTTATGATGGCAGTATATGTTGATTTAAGTTCGGTTTTATTTATATCAAAAACGCCTTCGAATTTTTCAAGACTGGCTAAAGACGATAAAAATTTAGCGTTGAAATCGGCGGTATTTTTTTTGAGCGTGATATTTGATTTTGCGTTAAAATCAGTCTTTGGCAGTGTCAAATTAAACTCTTTTTTTACAACGGCGCTGTTTACAAGACCATCTGTTAAGTCAATGTTGATAACGCCGTTTTTATTAGATAGGGAGTTAAACTGCGCTTTGATATTTAGATTTGCGTCTGCGTAAGAGGGCTTGACAAGTGTCGTTAAAACTTCGGCTATTTTCACATTTATCAGACTCGCGTCTAATTTGTCGTTATCAAGCTTTAGAGCAAGTTTGCCGCCTGCAAGATTGTCGCTGTTGACATTTGCTTGCACATTGTTTGCCGCGTATTTGGCATCGCCGTAAAATGATACCGCACCTTGAAGCGCGATACCGGCTAAGCCTTCAAGCTGTTTTAGATTTGGGATATCAAGCTTGTATGCGCTTGAAGTCTCAAATGTGTTGATATTGACTTTTAAATCGGTTGCTTTGAAGTTTGCCAAAGACGAAGTAAGATCAGCCTTGCCGGTCAAATCTTTTCCATTTGAGAGTTTCAAATCGGCAGATATTTTATACGCAGCATTGTTTTTCAGTGTCAGGTTGAACTCTTTTTTTAAAACCGCACTGTTTGCAATACCGTTTGTTAAATCTATATCGATAACACCGGTTTTGTCTACCAAAGAGCTAAATTCTGCTTTTACATCTAAATTTGCATCCGTGTAAGAGGGCATAACAAGCGTATGCAGTATCTTAGATACCTTGACATTTGTCAAATCGGCATTTAGCTTATCGTTATTAAGTTTGAGCGCAAGTTTGCCGCCCGCGAAATCGTCGCTGTTGACATTTGCTTGCACGCTGTTTGCCGCATATTTGACATCGCCGTAAAATGATACCGCCCCTTGAAGCGCGATACCGATTAAGCCTTCAAGCTGTTTTAGATTTGGGATATCAAGCTTGTATGCGCTTGAAGTCTCAAACGTGTTGATATTGACTTTCAAGTCGGTCGCTTTGAAGTTTGCCAAAGACGATACAATATCCAACATACCAACCAAATCCTGACTATTTGAGAGTTTCAAATCAGCAGACGTCTCATATGAAATATCCTCTTTTAACGTTATATTAAACTCTTTTTTCAGTACATTTTTATATATAGCGCCTTTATTTATATGTAAGATAGCATCTCCGCCAAGCTCATTTTTTTCATTCGGATTGATATGTACTTTGGCTAAAAGCGTACCGTCTGCATATACGGGCTGTCCTAAAAGTGCAAAAACTTTTGCGAGCTTGAGTCCGTTTGTGTCGATATTGATACCGACAGGATTAAAATCTTTCAAAACAGCGTCAAAATTTAAAGCCGCTCCGAAAATATCGCCCGTGCCGTTAATATTTATATCTTTAAGTCCGCCTGCTGCTTGTCCGTTGAGTGATAAAGGCTCATCTATCTTTATGCCGCTTACTTCAGGCACTCTGTCGGCGTGGATCGAGTAGTTTATATCAAATGATTGATTAAAGATATTTAATCCGCCTGCTGCCTTGGCTTTGATACTGTCCATGACCACAGCCTCCACATCGATAGAGCTAAGCCTCAAAGAAAATTTATCAAGCTTTATATCTATGCCGCTTGCCTCTTTAGCTTTTTTCTCGATGATGGGTTTTAAAATATTATTTCCGGTTTGCGTAAAAAGCAGACCGTATATCAATGCTATTAGAAGCACAACCAAAACCGCTATAGCCAAAAGAAAAATTTTGATGAATTTTTTCATAAATCATACCTGCCTTTCATTTTTTGTGTATAAGAAACTTTAGCCAAATCAACTCAAGTATTATGATTTTACTTGTATTATATATTGACATTTTATATCAAATATTGTAAAATTCCGTCACTCATTTAACTTGAGTGCTAAAAAATTTATATTTGGAGGACGAATAGCATGAAGTTTCAACCACTGGGTCAACGAATTTTAGTTGAGAGAGTTGA
>JAIROK010000046.1 GCA_031257555.1 Campylobacteraceae bacterium
CCAATCAATTTGCTATTCTTTCGGATAATGGCACAGAGTTTAAAAAAGAGTTTGATGCACTCTTGCAAGAAAAAAGGCTGACTCGCTGCTTTACATATCCAAGAAGCCCTAAGATGAATGCTCATAATGAGAGATTTAATAGAACCCTGCAAGAACAATTTGTTGATTATAATGACGATTTGCTTTTTACTGATATAGATTTATTTAATGAAAAGATGGCTGATTGGCTTATCCTTTATAATACCAAAATACCGCATCACAGTTTATAAGTTTAAAAAATGCAAGCAAACAAGGTAAAAGCTAACTTGCTTTTTTATTCAATTAATCGCATCAGGTGCATTAATTTAATTTAGCTAAATATACCAAGAAAAGCCAAAAGCAATACAAATCAACTCCAAGATAAGATAGTAAGACAAAGCCAAACAAATAACAAGAAACGAGATGAAAGCGTTCCTTTTGCCCTTAAAAGCGGTATCAAAATTGGGCGTTACTCATGGGCGGGTGATAAGAGAGTAAGAACATCACATTGTAAGTTAGACAAAAAAACATATGATATAAATAAAAGGATAAAAATTGATGGAAAATGGATAAGTTAGGGCGAGGAGATAAATTGCAGATGCATATCAATAATACCAAAAGAGTGGGAATTTAATGAAAGTTAGATTGATTGACAAATTGGGCGATAGCTTAATTTCAGCAAGAGATGGATACCAAGAGTATTTAGGGTTTGAAATAGGCGTTGAACCAAGCGATAAGATGTATAAAATCTACAGAAGTCCAGATGAGATAAGAAAAATGGCTGATGCATTAGTGGGTATTCCTGTTGTCAATGGACACGAAAGTGATGTTAATTGGACAGATGAAAAACCTATCGACCCTAACATAATAGTAAGTAAGATTATCTCAAGCGAAGTAAAAGCAAGCAAGACAAATTTTCAAGACAGCACGGTGGAAATTTACAATGTAATTGAAAACAATAAAGTTGTGGAACAATTGCGAAAGGAAAAGAAAGAGTTGTCTATTGGTTATATGTCAGACTTAGAACCTTCAACAGACCAAAGATATGATTTTGTCCAACTTAATTTAAAGCCAAGACATTTGGCGATAGAAGCAGCGGGACGATGTGGAATATGCAAATTTATAGATAAGGAGCAAAAATTGAATGAACTTACAGAGTTGATTAATGCTCTAGACGATGAAAAAAAGTCTAAAGTGAAAACGTTCATAAATAAGTTGCAAACGAACGACGATAACGAGGAAGAGGAAAAAGACCTTGTTATTGATAGCGATTTGCTTAAAAAAATAGAACTTCTTAATAATGACAAGCTTCAAGAACTTTCTAAAATCGTTGATGAGTTATTAGGATCTAAAAAAGAGGACTTTAAAGACAG
Organism: Campylobacteraceae bacterium; assembly: GCA_031257555.1. GTDB lineage: Bacteria > Campylobacterota > Campylobacteria > Campylobacterales > Campylobacteraceae > JAIRKW01. The sequence goes on from JAIROK010000046.1 coordinate 1,392, forward strand.
CAAAACTTTTAAAGATGCTGTTATGAAGTTTGGCAATGAAAGATTTGAGGCGATTGAGAAGATAAAAAAACTTGACGCCAAATATCAATTTGCCGACAAAACCAACTGCGAAATTAAAAGAGCTGTGGTAGAAAAAGCGTTTCCAAATAAAAAGTTTGATGACGCCGATATACTCTCTTTATTTAAAATTGCCGATAGCGTACCTTCAATCAATGTACCCATTAAAGATGAAGGCAGCGAGTTTGACAAACTAAAATCTAAAGTCATAGGAGTTTAAAATGGGAGCATTTGCTAATCAAAATTTAGAAACAATTCCTGCAAACGCAGGAATAGGCGAAGTTTTTACTGCAAGTCCATATGCGGTTAAGACCTTTAATAATTATGATGACGGTCTTAAGGTTGGCTATTTCGTTCAAGATAAAGCAGGCGTGATTTCAAGTCTTGACGGAACTTCAACCCCTAACATCGTAGGAGTTGTGAAAAGAGACATAGCCGGTTATTTGGAAAGCGATACGATTCAAAAAAACCTGCCATACCCAAAACAAGTTGTAGACATTGTTAATTTTGGCGGCGTGAGTGTTGCAACGATAGATGGTGCAACAATAACAGATGGTGATCTTGTCTATGTTGTAAACAGCGGAGATAATGCAGGCAAAGCGACTAATGTTGCTACGAGTAATATAGCGGTTAATGCAATCTTTCAGCACGCAGTAGATGGTGGTTGGAAAATTGTTATTAAAAATTACATCTCATAAGGAGCAAAAAAATGAGCAAACCTACATACGCAAATTTATATAATTTAGACAGTTTTAAAACTTTACAAAATGAAATAAAGACCAAAGGTAATTTTAAAGATGCACTACCTAACGGTTTAATCATGGGAAGAAGTCTTGAGTACATAGACCCTAAGATTTTTGAACAACAATATCCTGATTTAACTTTTGAACAAACAGGAGTTTGTATCGATAATTCAGGTGGCTACGCAACCTCAATCACAAAAAGAAAAAGAGGAATTAGCGGCGAGTTTAGAGAAGTAAATGATGACGCTTCCAACAAAGGTAAAATTTCACTTATAGGTGAAAAAGGCAGCTTACTTGTTCATTCTTATGAAGCTCACTCAAATTGGACAAGAACAGAAGTAGCACAAGCCTCTGTAGAAAATAGAGATATCGTCGGCGAATTTATATCCGCTCATAATGAAATTTATAGACGAGACATTGATACTATATTTTACATAGGCAAAGGTACAATAACGGAGGGTATTTCTAATTACTCCGGTTTTGCAACAGATACGGCATCAGGTTATATCTCAACTCTAACAGGGCAGCAAGCATATAGAACTATAGCTAATTTTATTGAAGCTCAATGGACGGCGGCAGTGAATGTGAAGTCATATATGGCAAACATAGTTATTTTGCCAGTTGAGGTAAATAATTATCTTGCTAAAACTCCTTATGGTGTGAATGAAAACCCCGATACAGTTTTAACGGTTTTAAAGAAAAATTTCCCTGAAATTAAATTCATTACTACTTATCAAGCCAATAAAACGGGAAATGTAACTGCCATAAGCAATTCAGATAACGCTCTATCCTTCAGAATACCGTTACCTTTGGAATTCAGTGATATTTTTATTCATGGATTTAAAGGCGAATTTGACACAGCTTATAGAATCGCAGGAATAGATGTCAGTGAAAATATAGCAGGCAGACACCTCGCAGGACTAATAGCTTAAGGAATAAAAAATGGCTAAAAATAATGAAAATAAAAAAGTTATCTATACCCCAGCAAGAGCAAATCTCTACATCAATGAAGTAGAAATAAAAAAAAGTTTTGAATTAACAGAAGAGTTGAAAAAAAACGCTGTTTTCATGAAAACTTTTGAACATGCTATTAAGATTAAATTGATAGAGGTAAATTAATGATAATAGATGACTTTAAGGTAAAATTTCCAGAATTATCAGCAGGTGTTTCTGATGATATTATCAATAGTATCATAGACGAATACAGATGTTATTATAATTTTGGCTATGATGAGAATTATTATAAACAAAGTGCAATTCTCTACCTTATAGCTCATCTATTATATATTAAATTACACCCAGAACTTAGCAATAGCCCCATCAAAGAGACGCTCTCTCAATCAGTCGGTTCAGTTAGCGTCTCTTTTTCATCTTTATCTAAAAATCAATTTGAGGCTTTTTTTAATACTACTCCTTATGGACAGAGATTTTTATTAATGCGTTGTCCAAGCGCTGGAGCATTTCTTGCTTAATATAACAATTGAGGGCAAAAATAAAGTGATAGGAAATCTCCAAAACATTTTAAAGAAGTTAAAAACACTTGAAGCAAAATCGGGAGTTGTTAAAGAGGAAATACACCCTGCTAAATCAGCGTATGGTATTCACTCTTTGAGAATTCCCAAAAGAGACTCTAAATTTCAGCCTGCAAAAGCTAAGACAAATAAAGCTAAAGCATCCATAAAAAGTCAAGCCGAACAATTAAACGCCATTGATAATGAAACGTTTTTAGAGAAAGTAGCAATGTTTATTCAAAATACACAAACAGATTTGTTTCGCAGTGATGATTGGATTGCTACCCATACTGTTAAAAATAAAGGTTCATCTACAACTGGGTTAGCAACTTACATGGCAGGTAAAAAATGACACCTGACGTCTCTTATCCTGTTGCTTTTTTCTCTAAGCCAATCCAAGCGATTAAGCATGTCCAAGAGGTTGTAAATGGGTTTCTTGTTAATACCGAAGAGCTTGTTGACTTAAATGCGGTCATTCAGCCTGTTTTGGCAAAAGAGAAAGCACAGTTAAGTTATGATTTGTGGATAGATGCGATAAGGGTTCACACTCTAATGCCCTTAGATATAAACGATACCCTCATATATAAAAACAAGAGATATCTCATCAACGCTAAAGGTGATTATTCAAACTATGGTTACTATGAATATATAGCCTTGGTAGATATGGTAAGACAATGAATATTTTTGTTACATTAATCAAATTTGTAAACTACCTTATGTTAGACAAATACCCGGAATTAACAGGTAAAGTATTAACTTTAGGAACAGACTTTACAAAAGTTGATTTTACTAAGCCTTTGGTGATTGTGGGACTTGATACGATAGCCAACATAGGTTCAAGCAGCGAAATGAGAGATATTAACCCCACACAAGTACAAATCAAACACCAAACGCTATTTTCAGGGAGTCTTAGTTTGGATTTTCACTCTTTAAAAGATGAGAATATGCTTGCATATACCCATGCTGTCTATTTTTGCAATGCCATCAAGACTAAGAAAGTTAGAGAGTTTTTTATTGATAATCCCGCAGCCAAACAATTCTCAATTAAACAAGCAGACAAGATTTTAAATCTAAATGAAATATCGGGAGCTAATCACATAGCAAGGTTCTTAGTAAAATTTAATGTAGTATTTTGGGAAGAGATGGAAGAGGACGTTTTGGGTTGTACAGCCAAAGACATTTTAAAAATTAATTATCAGGAGTAAAAAATGGATAACACGTCTCATTTAAACAATTCCGTAAAGGTTCAGATAGTTTTAGGTTCAAACCCTATAAGCGAGTTCAATTTAAACAAAGTTGTGATTTATTCGTCCACAAGACTAACAGGAAAATTTGACAGTTACAATAGAATAGTTGAGTTTTTCAACGCGAACGAAGTAGGCGATTTTTTCGGGGCAAACTCAAAAGAAAAATCTTACGCTGATGTAATATTTGGCAACACAAGAAATCCTGTAAGCGGAGGCGGTTCGGTAAGCTTTGCATATTGGCGTTCATCGTCTGAAACACAAGCGGCAACAGCAGGCAAACTAACGGGTGAGCAATTAAGCGAGGCTGTAGTAATTCCGCAGTTGCAAGGAATAACTAACGGTTCTTTTATAGCTGTGATTGACGGAACGGACGTTATAGGTCAGACTTTGGATTTCACCAATGTTGAAACGATTTTGGATATAGCAACTATACTTAATACCGCTTTGAGTGCAAAAGCAACAGTTAGTGTGAAAAACAACTCAATTGTTATTACAAGTAAAACTACGGGTGTAACTTCATCTGTAGCTAAATTTGAAGCGTTAGGAACAGGCACGGATATATCAGAATTGTTAGGCTTAGGAATCAAAAGTACAAAAGCAGATGGCAAAGCTTCAGCTACTCTAACAGCAGAGACAAAACTTGATGTATATAGCCAACTCATAGCAACTTATGGCGGTCATACGTTCATGGACTATCTAACAGACCAAGAACGCAACGACATAGCAAGTGCGGCTACCTCATCGATAGGACTGTTTTACGCTCTCACAAACGACAAAAGTCAATTGGCAACAAATAATGCTTCAGCAGAGTATCAAATAACCAAAAAGAATTTAACCTCTTTTAGAACCATATATTCAACAGATGAGAGAGCAGCAGCAGCGTTAATGGGATTGATGCACTCTGTGGTTATGAACTTAGAAGCTTCAACTATAACAGTCGAAAAGAAACAGTTTGCAGGTATTGAACCAGATGAGTTTACACAATCCGAAATCAAAAAAGCTATCTTGGCAGGCGTTGATTTGTACGCTAACACTAAAGGTCAAGGATATGTTGTAGGCTCTGGTGGCAGACAGCATTTAGACACCATCTACAACAGACTTTCATTCGCAGAAGCCGTCAAAGTTCAAATCTTCAATACTTTAGCGACAACAGGCACTAAGATACCAAATACCCCCAAAGGTCAAGCGATAGTCTATGATACGATTGACAGTGTTTGCCGCAAGTACGTTAGAAACGGCTATATAGGTTTAGGATTAAAGTGGATAGGTCAAGTGCCGTTCATGCAATCCCAACCAGAGCTATTCAATAAAAGATTAAAAGAAAACGGATTTGTGATACAAGTTGGCGATTATGACAACCAAACGCTTGAAGAGAGACTAGAGAGAGATTGCCCGCCTTTCCAGGTCGCAATCAAAGAAGCAGGCGCGATACATATCGTATTTGTATCCGTTAATCCACAGATTTAAGGAGTAGAAAATGGCACAAACAATTTTTGATACAAATAACACGGTCGTTTTAATCAATGGCAATATTATTTCCGATTTGTCCTCGGATACAAGCATTACCATAGCTTTTCCAAATGACCAAATGGGACATGTAGTGGGAATGAACGGCGGACAGGCATTGAAAACATTCATCAACGGTAACGAATGCAACATTGACCTGGTTTTACTAAAAGGAAGCCCATCAGATGACTACCTCCAAACGTTTATCAATGAAAACTCCGTAGCTGATAAAGTATTTAGTATTTCAATTACAGAGGATTATTACGTGAATGGAGCAGCAAGAAAAAGATTTTTAAAATCTGAACAAGCTTATATCAAAAAACAAGCCGACAGTGCGGTCAACGGTACAGGAACGGACGATTTATCTGTTACCTTTAACATCATATGTCCAAATACAAGCAGGAGCTTTTAATGGATTTGGAAACATTTGGCGAAATTGAAATAGATGGCACAAAGTATATTTTAAAGAAGATAAGTTTTGAATGGGGCAGACGTATTTTAGCCCTAATTCTTTCAGGTGGTAACGGTGAAAAAGCTATCAGTTCAATCTTAAGAGACCCTGATTTGCCATTTTTAGAAAAAGTTATCAATGAAAGAGTCTACTTTGAAAAAGACGGCGAAATAGGCAAAGTTTCTAAAGAGTATTTAGAAAATAACCAATCAATTTATATAGAGCTTTTAGCTAAAGTAAGCGAGGCGTATTCAAACCCTTTTTTGCCAAAAGGGAGTGGAGCGTAAAAAACTACACCCCTTTGAAGAACGGGGCGCAGATACTTGAAACCAATATAGAAGGGTTTGATTTTATGCTCTTTTTATTGGTTGAGGGTGGTTTTGGAAGTTATGAAGAAATTATCAAAACAGATACAAATAAAGTATTTGACATGTTTGAATTTATGAGTATCAGAGCGGCTCAAAAAATAGTTCTTGAGCAAGAGCATCAAAGGAAAATTAAAAATGGCAAATAACATTAATATGATGATAACAGCCAATACTTCCCCAGCACAAAAATCAATAAAAAGTTTATGTGAAAAACTTACCAATATTCAAACAAGCGTAAGAGACGATGTTTTTAAGTTTGCAAAAATAAACAAAGCCTTATTTAAGTTTACATCTAAGTTCACAAGTGCCATAGCTGATATGAATAAGTTATCTGATAGCACAGGAATAAGTATTGATAAGTTACAAAGGCTTAAATACGTCGCAGAACAAACCAACTCAAGCGGCGAAGCTCTGTTTGGCACTTTGCAAGAACTTACTAAAAGGATAGAAAACGCCGCATCAGGAAGTGATGAAACCTTCAGCAAGTTAGACATAAGCGTAAGAGGTGCAAACGGACAGATTAAAAACGCCGCTGAAATTTTAGAAGAAGTGGGACAACAACTAAAGCTGATTGATAATGTCCAAATAAAACAAGATATCTTAAGCGGATTAGGGATAGATGACTCACTCTATGAAATGCTAAACCTTACAAACAAGGAAATGCAAGAATATATCAAAGAGGTTGACGAAGTAGGCATTATCTCCAAAGAAGACGCAAAACGTGCTGAAGCATTCCACAAACAAATCGGAAGAGTTAAGTCTAAGTTTAATATTTTATCTGCAGAATTAGCTCTTAATTTTATGCCTGTATTCTCCAAAATGTTAGATAAATTTGAAGAGTTTGTAAGATTGAATAGAAATGATATTAGAGAATTTGGACAAGGCATAGCTGCTGTATTTAGCAAAGTATCCGAAGTTATAATATTTTTTTGGAATTTATTGGTAGATGTATTTGGGGCTAAAGGAGCGGGCTATATTGTAGGCATTGCGCTATTAGCATTGATTATCCCTATTAAAAAAATATGTAATTTATTTAAATTGTTAATTTTTTCTTTTGGATTGCTGAAGGGTTTATTTAAATGGTTAATAAACTTATTTAAGGGACTGTTTTTAGGGAAAGGATTTGGCTCTTCTTTTAAATGGCTAAAAGACCTATTTAAATGGTTAGGCTCTTCTTTTAAATGGGTGAAGAACTTACTAAAAGGACTGTTTTCAAGTAAAGGGTTACGCTCTTCTTTTAAATTACTAAAAAACTTATTTAAAGGACTGTGTTTTGGAAAAGGGTTACGCTCTTCTTTTAGATTGCTGAAAAATTTATTCAAAGGACTGTTTTCAGGGAAATGGTTAAGTTCTTCTTTTAGATGGGTGAAAAACTTATTTAAGGGATTGTTTTCAAGTAAAGGGGCAAGTTCTTCTTTTGGATTGCTAAAAAATTTATTTAAATGGTTACGTTCTTCTTTTAAATGGTTTAAGAACTTATTTAAGGGGCTGTTTTTGGGGAAAGGATTTGGTTCTTCTTTTAGATGGATGAAAAATTTATTCAAAGGGCTGTTTTCAGGGAAATGGTTAAGTTCTTCTTTCAAATGGCTAAAAGACTCATTTAGAGGACTGTTTTCAGTGAAAGGACCTGCATCCGGATGGTCTGGCAAACTAAAGTCATTTGATAAACTTGCTAAAGGAGCGAAAGGACCTGCATCCGGATGGTCTGGCAAACTAAAGTCATTTGGCAAACTTGCTAAAGGCGGGCTAATGGGCACAGTGTTTGGCTTAGCTATAGAAGATGTGTATTACGGGATTACAGGCAAGGGAAAAAGCATCTCTGGGAATTTTTTTAAGTGGTTAACTGCTGATGGAATCTCAGGCGTATTTGAGAATTTAAATAAAGCTTTTGGTGGTTTGATAATAGAAACATACGATTTGTTTGGTTTTAAAGATGCAGGGCGTAAAGCTGCCGATAAATGGGATAGGTTCATCTATCACCCGATAGATACAACACTGAAAGCATTAAGCGATTTATTGCCTGATACTACAAATGTTCAAATATCAAAAAGCGTTGATGATAAGGCTACTATGCCTACGCAAGATCAATGGTATATAATGAATAATATGATAGCCGGTATGCCGCAAGGTATAACAGTTACTAATAATATTAATGTGAATGCCACAAGTTCAGACCCTAACGTCGTAGGTAAAGTAGTTATAGATAACTTAAACCCTTATCTGACACTGAGCACGTATACGGGGGGTGGCAGATGATAGAAAGTTTCACAGGAGGCAAAGAGCGGATAGCTAACCTAAAAGATATTTTCAATAATGAATTGGACAAGATCCTTGCTACTCCTCAAACTCCCGAGTTTCACATAGAGGGATTTGTCATAAATGGAAAGCTTAGTGAAACTATAGAACAAAAAGCAGAAGTGACAACCAATCCAGTTGAAAGCGGCGTTACTATATCAGACCATATTTTCGTTCAACCTGTGAGTATAACGATAAGTGGTGAAATAAGCGATATAGAGTTCTTACCAAAAGACCCTGAACAAAACGCTATAAATAAAACCACCAATAAAACAACCAATATACCCACCCCGTTTCTTCCTCAAAGAACAGCCTTTCAAGAAAATACAATCAAAAGCCAAACAAGCGAAGTGGACAGATACATTGACACAGCTACGCAATCAGCCAAAAAAGGGCTTCCAATTTATCAGTTATTAAATACTTCGATTAATGAAAACACTATGACGCGCCAAAAAGCTTTCACTGCGTTTTTTTCCATGTTGATGAATGCAAGAACTCCAATAACGCTTGCTACCAAAAACAAAGAGTGGCTAAATATGGCTTTGATAGGTTTTTCTGAAACAAGTGAGCAAGATAGTTTTTTAGGGTTTTCATTTACGTTTCAAGAGTTAAAGTTTGCACAAACCCAAATGCTTAAAACAGAACAGATAAAAAATCCTGCTAAAGAAGTACAGCCTCAAACAGATAAACAAGCAAATACAGGACAGCAAAACGAAAAAGAGGAAAAAACTGAATCTTTTTTGTATCGGTTGTTTGGTTGGTTTCAAGGACTTGACGCTAACGGAAAGAGAGTAAAATGATAAAAATAAACATTCAACCGACAGGCTATCAATCCACTTATGTGGACATTGAGGGCATTAGATATACATTTGAATTTAGATTTTTACCCTCTGTGCAAATTTGGGTAATGAACATCTTAAAAGATAATGAAGTTATCATCAAAGGAGTTAGTTTAACGCTTTGCGGACTTGTTTTAAAACAACAAAATTTCGAGTTTGATTTATTTTTAGTAGATAGTTCAAAATCAGGAATTGACCCATACAAATTGGACGATTTTAACAGCAGGATTGGGCTTTATCTATTAGAACCAAACGAAATAACGGAGATAAGAGGCTATGCGGTTTCTTCGTAGTTACGAAATCATTGTCAGAACGTCCAAAACAGAAGCTTTTAGAATTAAGCAAGGTAATGTAAATGGAGTTTTTAAAGAGGGATTGAGGGTATCGTTTAATTCTACAAAAAGTATATATGACGGTCTAAATCAATGCACATTGCATATTTTTAACCTTGAACCTAAAAAACGTGAAAGTATAGTTAAATTTGAAGAAGAGACCAAAGAATGCTTCCAAGTTCAAGTAAAAGCGGGATATGTAGATAATATCAATTTATTATTTACCGGAAACATACTTACGGCATTTACGACAAAAGAGAGTGTGGATTATACAACGGAGATAGATTGCGCCGAAGGACTTTTTGACTTTCAAAACTGTTACATATCACAAACTGTTAAAGGCGATGATTTCGAACTGTTAAAAGAGTGTGAGAAAACATTGAAAGAGGCTAAACTTGCAGGCTATACCAAGGTAGGCAATGAGAGTGTGCGCGGTAGAACTCTTGAGGGCAGAACTTATGATATCATGGCTAAATTGGCTAAAGAAAAAAATAAACTGTTTTATGTAGACAATAATAAAATTTTTCTTTTAGACGAAAACGAGGTCACAAGCACTAATGCCGTTTATATATCAAGCGATGAGTTAGTAAACACTCCAACAAGAAAAAATTATGTGGTTAATGTAACTATATTAATGAATCCTGCTATTGAGTTAGGAGGATTGATAAAGCTTGAGAGCACATTTAAGCAATTAAACGGATTTTATAGAGTTGAGAAGATAAACACTAGTTTTGACAGTCACAATGGAACTTGCGTGCAATCTCTTGAATTAAAATTAATGAATAATTATAGGAAAGTCGATGGAACAAGATAAGTTCATAAAAATTTTAGAACATTTCAGACAGGATTTATTGTTTAAACTAAAATGCGCTGAAGTATGCAAAGTAGAACGCGTAAACGAAAAGACGATTGACTGCCGTCCAGTTGTAAATATCCTTTTTCAAGGCAAAGAGATACAAGCCCCGCTATTAACTCAAGTACCCATCTTTAATATGCAAGGAGGAAGCTCTTACGAAGCGTTCCCAATCCAAAAAGGAGATTATGTCTTAGTAATATTCGCAGATAAAAATACAGACAATTGGACTTTAGGACAAGACGGCAAAACCCAAAGAGAGTTTAGATTTCACGACATAAATGATGGTTTTGCATTTGGATGTTTTAATCCCAACAATGAATCAAGACACCCAATCCCAGATGTGATTTACAGATCGGGAGAAAGCAAACATGATGGCAATCAAGAACATAACGGTAATACTACTCAAAAAGGCAACTACGCAATAGAGGGGAACACTACTCAAAAAGGAAATATAACGGCGTCAGGAACGGTTACCGCTTCATCATTTTCAGCAGAGGGGAACACTAATCAAACAGGAAATATAACGGCGTCAGGAACGGTTACCGCTTTATCATTTTCAGCGGCGGCAAGCGGCGCAACTATGGCAGGTACAATGACATTAACAGGCGACATAATGATTGACGGCGTATCTTTAAAACAGTTTGTAAGCAGTCATTATCATACAGCACCATCTGGCGGCGGTAATACATCAACGCCTCAAGGAGCTTAAAATGGTAGCAAAATTAGACAATAATCACGATTGGACATTTGGAGAGTTTTTAATAGGCAAAGAAGAGATAAAACAAAACATACTTACGCGCATAAAATCCTTTGCTAACGATTGGTTTTTAGATGAAAAAGCAAATATAGATTGGGTGGGATTGCTTGGGAGTACCAATCAAAGAGCAAAATCAATCATCAAAGCTGAAATCATAAGAGTTACAAAAAACACTAAAGGCGTAATAGGCGTGGACTTTGTAGAGATGGATTTAGACAGGGTAAGCCGCGAGCTAAAAATTCATATAAAATACACAGATGTCTATGGGATAAATGAACTAAATATTAGGGTTAGCAATGATAACAATTGATGCTTTAGGTATTCATATCACAACTTTACCGGAAAATCTAACAAGATTGATTAGCGAAATAAAACAGATTTATCCAGATATTATTGTAGACCAGGATACTCCAACAGGTCAGCAATTAGGTATCTTCGCAAAAGTTGAAACAGATATAAATGAAAACGCCGCATTTATAATTAACCAATTTGACCCTGATAAATCAGTCGGCATATTTTTGGATATGATTTCAAAGCTTTGCGGCATTACGCGTTTACCAGCAACAAGAAGTCAAGTAACACTAACTATAAGGGCAAACGCTCCTAAGACACTACCTCAAGGTTTTAGAGTGCAGGATATCAACGGTATAGAGTGGCAGGCGGTAAATGAGATTAGTCTATCAAAAGGAGATAATACAGCCCTATTTGAATGCGTCACATTTGGAGCTATAAACTCTCCTTCTGGTTCAATCAACAAACCATCTCAAGTCTACTCCGAAATAGATAGCTACACCAATCTAAAACCTGCAACTGCAGGCAAAGATGAGGAGAGCGATGAGGAGTTTAGAGCAAGACGTCAAAGAAGTACCTATAATCCCTCTTTGACGATAACAGGTGCGATTGAAAGCGCGATAGCAGATTTACCCAATGTGACTTCAGCCATAGTCTACCAAAACGACCAAGACACTACAGACAATAAAGGTTTGCCCCCTCATTCAATATGGGCTATTGTAGATGGCGGAAACGATTATGATATAGCAGAAGTAATAGCCAAAAAAAAGACTGTGGGAGCTAACATGAAAGGTATAGAAGAAGTCTGCTATATAGATACTTCACGCCCAGTACCTCAAAACATTTCAATAAGGTTTAGCCGTCCGTCAGATATCCCTTTATATATTAAATTACAAGTCAAAGTAAAATCTGGAGTTACAGACCAAGGTTTAAAAGATTTAATAAAACAAAACCTGTCCAAAGTTACTTACGCGATAGGCGAAAGCGCGTTTGCCAACAATCTCTACTGCTCATTTGTCAATAAAAATTCAAACTTTTATGCTTTGAACTTACAAGTATCAAAAGACAATTCCAATTATACGGAGGGTGAATTGACGCTTGCGCTAAATGAGAGATTTGTCATAAGCCCGTCAAATATTGAAATTGTTGAAATTAAGGTCATAAATTGACATACGATGAAATCATAAAAGGGTATCAAGATTTAATCATCTTGCAGTATTGGGATAAACCAAAAGCCCGCGCTACGATAGAGACTATCATCAAAGGACTAATCAACGCAGGTATTGAGATACAAGCCATACCATCTTATTTTGATTTAGACAATGCCCAAGGCATTCAGCTTGACGTCTTAGGCAGGATTGTTGGAGTAAGTAGAACAGTAAAAGACGCTATGGATAAAATCTTCTTTGGATTTGAGGGCAACCCTAACGTAAGAGGCTTTGGAATGGCTCCATTTAAAACATTAGAAACTTATCCTTACTACAATACAGAACTTGACGATTACCAATATAGATTTTTTATCAAAGCCAAAATTGCTAAAAACTTTTTCAGCGGAGCAATGAGCGGTGAACGTGGATTAATTGAAGTTTTAAACTTTATATTTGAAAACAAAATCTATGTAGTTGATAACTTAGACATGAGCGTAAAAGTCTATATTCACAAGGGAATAGATGAGACTATGTTTAGATATATAATAAAATCTGATTTATTTCCAAAGCCAGCAGGTGTGAGGATTGAATTTATAGGCTATTTGCAAGAGTTTGCCTTTGGATTTGAGGGCAATCCTCACGCAAGAGGATTTGGAATGGCTCCATTTGCAGTTTATTTTGATAGGAGAATTTATGGCTAAGATAATAAGACCAAATATGACACTGCCGATTTTTGGTGAGGATGAAGCAGACAAGCTAACAGTTTTTGGCACAGGAAAGGACGTTACAGACACGGGAACGCCTGCTCAAAATGTAGAGGGTATTGTAAAAGGCGATGGCAGTAAATGGAAAAAAGGGTGGATTTTTCAAAATCCCCA
>JAIROK010000054.1 GCA_031257555.1 Campylobacteraceae bacterium
CGCTTACGAAACTTGGCAAAGAGAATTTTGCGCATAAAGCTTATGAGGCTACGCTAAAACCTGTTTACGGCGACACTGTTGATCCTAATGATCTGATAGTTGAGGGCGGAGTTTTATAAGAAAAAATGTTTAATATGGGGTTATTGCGATTTGCAATGACCCCATTAAAGATGAAACTAAGCAAACCCCCTTTTCTTTACAAGATTATCGTTCAAAACTACAGCCTAAATTACTAATGAAATCTATTATCGTTTACTGCTACCGATGAAGTTCTTTGATATTATAAATAACAGTATTATTTGTTGCTGTTATAAGCTATCCAGCTTGTAAAACTGTTTCGCTTGTTACCTGCTTTGATTGCAAGAAAATAATATCATATTTTATTTCTTTATGATTATAGCACTAGCAAATGACTATTATAATAAGTCGTTTATATAAGTATGTTATTCTTTAAAATAAACTTGCCATGTTGCAGTTCCATTTTTATAAATGAATTCATATATAACATTTTTTGAGCCAATTTTTCCACGTTTTTCAAAAATGTTGTGCTTCCAATTATCGCTGTATGTCTCTTTAAAGTTTTTACCGAGCAATTTTTTTTGATAGTTATTGATGTATGTTAATGGAGTATTGATAGCTGAAGTTTTAAAATCAGCATATATAATGTGTAGTAATATTCCAGTAATCACTGTTGAATCCGTACCAAAAGTTGCGATAAAATCATCTTCCGTCAAGACATTTTTACTTAGCTGTTGGATATTGGCAACAACAGTCCGATTATCTGAAGTGCTTATCATAGCTTCTACAAACGGATAGTTTTTTGTGTTTAAATGTACACTATTTTTGAAATACTTTTTTTTATATTCGTCGAGCGAGTAGTCTTTAAATCCTTTATTGGTTTTTAAATGATTTATATAAGCAACTGCTGCTGCTTCACTTTTAAATTGGTAACATTTTGCTACAGAGCTAAAAGTTATCAAACTGAAGTCAAACTCCTCATAATAGTTTTTTACGAAATTTGCATAGCTGATCATTTCACTTGTTTTTCTTTTGCTGCCTTGGCTGTTGTTGTTTGCACTGTTTTCACCTGCGCTTACATTATTGCAGCTGATTAAAAAAAAGCCAATCAAAATGGAAAAAATTTTAAGTTTTATAGAAGATAAAACTCTAACTTTAGCTGTTAAAACTGTCATTTAAATCTCCGTCAATCTAAGATTTATTCATAAAAATGAATTATGGTATTGTAACAAAAAATTAGCGTAATAGTTATCTATATTTTAAAAATTTTTATATTTTGTTGACAAGTTATAAAAAATAGTAGCAATAGCAAGAAAAATAAATATTTTAATTAAGTATTTTTAATTGTTTATATTAAAATAAAATTATTATCACAACTCTCTTAGTTTTGTTATCTCATCTCTTATTGCCGCAGCTTTTTCAAATTCAAGCATTTTTGCCGCTTCATGCATTTTTTTGGTAAGTTCTTTTATTATCTCTCTTCTTTGAGATGCAGGTATTTTCTCCATCTTTTTTCTTTTGTTGACAAGTTCTCCCTGGTCATCGATACGTAGATTTTCATCAAGTTTTCTAATGACGGTTTTGGGAGTTATACCATGCATTTTGTTGAATTCCTCTTGTTTTTTGCGTCTGTTTGTTGTGATGTCTATAGCTTTTTGCATAGAGTTTGTCATCTTTTTGGCAAATAGTATAACTTTACCATTTTCATTTCTAGCGCATCTGCCCATTGTTTGAATAAGGCTTGTTTCACTTCTTAAAAAACCCTCTTTGTCGGCATCAAGTACGCCTATTAACGAAACTTCCGGCAAGTCAAGCCCTTCTCTTAGAAGATTTATTCCCACCAAAACATCAAATTCCCCAAGTCTTAATGCTCTTATTAATTGATTTCGCTCAATTGCATCTATGTCTGAGTGCATATATTTTATCTTCAATCCAAGTTCAGCGTAGTAGCGCGTAAGCTCTTCAGCCATCTTTTTTGTCAAAGTCGTGACAAGGACGCGTTCATTTTTTGCCGTAACTTTTTTTATCTCATCAAATAAGATTTCAACCTGATTTTCACTTGATTTTATCTCTATCACAGGATCAAGCAAACCGGTTGGTCTTACAATCTGTTCAGCTGTATTGTCGTTTGAGAGTTTTAATTCAAGTTCGGCAGGAGTAGCCGATACAAAAAGATAAGAGGGTGCTTTGTTTATAAATTCATCAAACATCAAGGGGCGGTTATCAAGTGCGCTTGGAAGACGAAATCCATACTCTACCAAAACCTCTTTTCTGCTTCTATCTCCCGCAAACATTCCGCGAAATTGCGGTAAACTTACGTGTGATTCATCAACAATAACCAAATACTCTTTACCTATAGTTTCAAAATAATCAAATAGCGTATATGGCGTTTCGCCCATTTTTTTACCCGTTAAGTGTCTTGCATAATTTTCTATTCCTTTGCATATTCCGGTAGCATTTATCATCTCCAAATCAAACTCTACTCTCTGTTTCAATCGTTGGTATTCTACTAATTTTTCCTCTTTTTTAAAAAATTCAAGTCTTCTTTCGAGCTCTTCTTCTATCTCTTTTACGGCAATTTTCAGCCTTTTTTCTCCTACTATAAATTGATTTGCAGCATATATGATGACTTTATTTACAAAATTAAGCTTCTCATTTGTCAAAGTATCAAAATAAACTATATGTTCAACTTCATCTCCAAAAAACTCTATGTGTATCGCTTCTTCTTCGCTGTATGCCGGATATATATCTATAACATCACCGCGAACTCTAAAATCACCCCTGTCAAAAAAGCTGTCATTTCTTTTATAACCCATATCAACAAGTTTTAAAAGCAGTGATTTTTGGTCTATTTGCATACCTTTTTCGATTATTTGTACCATACTTTTGTATTCGTCCGGATTGCCAAGTCCATAATTTGCAGAGACAGAAGCTACACATATGACATCGTTATAACTCAAAAGAGAAGCGGTTGCCGATAAACGTAAACGCTCAAGCTCGGCATTTATGGAGCTGTCTTTTTCTATAAAAAGATCTTGTCTTGGTATGTAAGCTTCCGGCTGATAGTAATCATAATAACTGATAAAATACTCTACGTGATTTTTTGGAAAAAATCCTTTAAATTCGCTGTAAAGTTGTGCCGCCAAAGTTTTATTATGTGTCATGATAAGCGTTGGTTTTTGTATTTGCTGTATGATATTTGCCATTGTGTAGGTTTTGCCACTGCCGGTAACTCCTATTAGGGTTTGATAACGATTGTTTGCTTTTATGGAGGCAGTCAGCTTTTTTATGGCTTCTGGTTGATCACCTGAAGGTTTATAAGATGATATAAGTTCAAATCCCATAAAATTGCTCCTTTAAGATTAAGAGGATTTTTGTTACAATTATAACGCACATTTAAAACAAATAGGGGAGAGCTTGTTATGCAAGAGAGCAGTAAAATTTCCGCGATACTTAATGATAAAATAGAGAAGCTCATAGTAAAATATCATGAATTAGAAAGTGACAATGAGACTTTAAAAAGTGAAGTAGAGAGATTGAAAATTAAAAACGAAGAGAAAGAAGCGCTGATAATAAAGCTTGAGGAAGAGTTGAAAATCAAGAGTTTGGAGACAGACGAACTGCTTGGAAAAATTGAAGCTGTACTTGGAATATGAGAAAAATAACTGTCTCTATAGCTGCAAAGAGTTTTGATATAACATTAGAAGATAGTTTTGCAGATTTTTTTGAGATGGAAATAACAAGATTATTTAAAAACAAAAACAGTATCGAAATCAAAGATATTTTAGGGGCTTTTATACAAGAGTGCCATGATAGATTTGAGATGCAAAAAACGGAAAAAGAGCTTATTTATAATATTGATAATAAAATATTAAGAAAAAATTAATACTATGATAGTAGAATTATCTCACGTCAATAAGTGTATTGACAAATCACATTCTAAGGAGTTTCTTATGAAACGCGGTTTTACTATGATTGAGTTGGTCTTCGTGATCGTTATTTTAGGTATTTTGGCATCTATCGCAATTCCAAGATTGGCTGCATCAAGAGATGATGCAAGCGCAGTTTCTCTAAAGCAAGATATAGGCACATTAATACAAGCAGTCCCTGCTTGGTATCAAGGACAAAGAGAAATAAGTATTGAGAATGCCGCAGGCATTGATTTAAAACAATGGGAACCACAAAGTAATTTGGTGTACAAATATAATGATGGAAGAGATGGTAATATCACCATTTCACTTGTAAGTGCACCAATAAGATCTGAAGCAAAAAATATTGTAGATGGGGTAACTCAAACAAAAACAATTACCACTACTAACAATGCAGTTGGAATAGACTCTATACCAGATGGTGAAGAGCCATGGTTGGTGATTAAAGTTGAACCAATGAAAGATGGAATTGTAAGGTCATTAGTTGATATGAACGTTACAAGTCAAGCCGTTCCAATGGCAGGTAGAAGAGTTGTTTGGAATTGATAAATTTCAAATTATAGTTTTTATATGAGGCAGGGCAGGATTTCTGTTCCTGCCTTTTTTTATTAGGGAGGATTAAAAAATGAGACGTTCTGCTTTTACAATGGTTGAACTTGTTTTTATTATAGTGATTTTAGGTATTTTAGCCAGCATAGCCGTTCCAAGGCTTGCGGCTTCAAGAGATGATGCTGTGATGGCAAAAGGCAAAGCTGATGTTGCTGCTATTAGAAGTTCTATAATAATGAAAAGAAACCAAGAACTTTTAGCTGGAAACCCTAAATTTCCAGATTTAAATGCAACGGCATTTTCCAGCAGTACTACCAAGTTATTCGATGGAGTTTTGGATTATCCTATTGATAGCGGTTCATCCGGCTGGAGAGGTGGTAATGACAACACAGAATACTTTTTTAGAATAGAAAATGCTGATGTAAAATTTGTATACAATTCTGATACAGGTATCTTTACGTGTGTTAACAATAATGGGGGCAATAGCAATTTGGAAAAACTTTGTGCTCAATTAACACAGTAGTGTTTTATTATAAAGTTGCACTTTTAGGCTCTTCTTTAGAACCTTTGATATATCTATCCAAAGAAGAGATAAAAGCAGGTTTTACAGTCAAAGTTACGCTTCAAAGCAAAGAGTGCTTTGGGGTTGTATTGGAAATCGTTCAAGAGCCTGATTTTCAGTGTCAGCCTGTCATAAAAATAACGGATAGTTTTTTTAGCGATACACAGCTTCTTCTTGCCAAATTTACAGCTGATTATTATTGCTGCTCTTTAGGGGTGGCTTTAAACATATTTACTCCGCACTCTACAATGCAAAAACCAGCTTTCAAAAAATTAAGTATATTTCCTCCAAATCTTACCGATAAACAAAAAGATGCTTTTAATTTTCTAAATTCACATGAACACTCTTTGATTTTTGGCGATACTGGGAGCGGAAAAAGTGAGATATATATATCTTTAATATGTCAAACATTAAACGAAGGAAAGAATGCTGTTTATTTGCTTCCTGAAATTGGTCTTACTCCTCAACTTGAATCCAAACTTAGAACTTTTTTTGGTGATTTGGTAGCTGTTTGGCATTCAAAACTTAATAAAAATAAAAAAGACAGTATTTTAAAAGAGATAAATGATGGCAAAACCAGAGTTGTTTTAGGAGCCAGGTCAGCTCTGTTTTTACCGCTTTATAATGTAGGATTGATCATTGTAGATGAAGAGCATGATGAGAGTTACAAATCAAATAGTGCTCCAAGATATAACGCTAGAGATTTAAGCTTGGTAATGGCTAAACAAGTAGGTGCTAAAGTAGTATTAGGAAGCGCTACTCCAAGCATTACAACAGTTGCAAAGATACCTTACTTTAGGTTAAAAGGCGGGTTTTTTGAGAGCAAAAAAGAGATAATTTACGAAAATGCACACAATGAAATTTCACAAAGTATGCTAAGTGAAATCAAGAATACATTAGATAAAAAACGCCAAATAATCATCTTTTTGCCTACACGTGCTCATTTTAAATACATTGCTTGCAAAGATTGCGGCGCTGTTATAGAGTGTCCGTTTTGCTCTGTTGCTATGAGTTTGCATAAAAATATAAATGCACTAAAATGTCATTACTGCAACTTCACTTCAAGAATTTTAAGTATATGTCCAAAGTGTGGCAGTGAAACCATAGAGGCTATAAGGCTTGGCACAGCTGAGGTTGTTGACAGGTTAAGAGAGTTTTTCCCAAATAATAAAATTGAAAAATTTGATAAAGATGAAGTCAGCACGGATATAAAATTAAATAAAATACTTAAAAGTTTTAAAGAACACGAGATTGATATTTTGGTAGGTACACAGATGCTTAGCAAAGGGCATGACTATCACAACGTTGGGCTTTCAATCGTCATGGGTATAGATTCTCTTTTGGCAATACCGGATTTTAGAGCGAGAGAAAAAGCTCTTTCGCTTGCCATACAAATTGCCGGACGCAGTGGACGAAAAGAAGAGGGCAGAGTTTTTATACAGAGTAAAAATAGAGATTTTTTTGCAAAATTTCTGCAAAATTATGATGAGTTTATCGAAGATGAAAGAAAGATTAGAGATGGACTCTTTCCGCCGTTCACAAAGCTTATGCGTTTACTTATATCCCACAAAATAGAGCAAAAAGCAAAAGAGATTACAGATAAAACAGCAGATATTTTAAGAGATTGCGAAGATATTGAACTTGTAGGATACGGCAAAGCCGATATAGCTAAAATAGCAAACAAATACCGCTGCTTTATATTAATTAGAAGTTTTAGTGCAAAACCGCTTTTAAGAGCTGTTAAGCTCATTAAAGACAATACTGTTCAAATAGACATGGATCCACTCTCGTTTTCATAATAAACATTTAAATCGTATAAAAATTTATATATGTTTTTATCATTTTTTGCTATCATTTTAGTCCATTAAAAGAGGCAAATTAGATTATGCAAAGATACAAAACAAAGCAGATAAATGTCGGCGGTGTACTTGTCGGAGGAGATGCGCCTATCAGCGTACAGTCTATGACATTTTCAAAAACGCATGATGTAAAATCTACCGTAGAACAGATA
>JAIROK010000061.1 GCA_031257555.1 Campylobacteraceae bacterium
TTGCTGATATGCTCTTTTTGCCTGATAACCCTGAAAGGACGCATATAAATGGATACGGGTTATATATTGTTAGCGATTTTAGCGGCTTCATGCGCGACGTTTGCCACAAGAGTTCTGCCGTTTTTACTGTTTGACAAAAAGCAAAAACCAAGCAAGACGCTGGAGCTTTTTGAAAAAAATATGCCTTTAATGATAATGGTCGTTTTGGTTTTTTACGCGCTCAAAGATACATCTTTTCATGAATATCCTTACGGACTTTGTGAAATCATAGGCATATCGACTGCATTTATGCTGCATATAAAGTTTAAAAATGCACTTTTGAGCATTATAGGCGCTACGGCAGTATATATGATGATAGTGCGGATAGTTTGAAAATGACAGTAAAAAATATACTCTCCACGACAGAATATGAAAAAATCATCTTCATTTGGGAAAAATCCGTAAAAGCAACGCATCATTTTTTGAGCGATGACGATATTTTAGAGATTAAGGCGGATGTTATCAAGTATTTGCCGCGCTTAAAAGTTTATGCGTATAAAAATGCAAACGGCGAAATGCTTGGCTTCATTGCTATAGATAAAAATAAAATAGAGATGCTGTTTGTATCTCCGGAGTATTTTGGCAAAGGCATAGGCGGCGCATTAGTGGATTTTGCGCTAAAAGATATGCATGTGGACGAAGTGGACGTTAATGAGCAAAATGCCAATGCAAGAGAATTTTATGAACATATGGGGTTTAAAGTCACAGCCCGTCTTGAAAAAGATAATGAGGGCAGGGCGTTTCCTCTGCTTCGTATGAAAAATAATATGTAATACTTTAAACTTTGACATAGTTTTTATATTTAGTTTTTTGCAGTATTTTTGGTTTCTATGATTGGTTATATATTACTATCGCAGTAGGTCTTTTCATGCCTTTTGACGATTGGGGTGTATTTTACAGCCTTTTTCTATGAGCTTGCACCTTTTTAGGTTTGTGGCAAAAAAGGCAAACATCGCGAGGTTTGCAAATCGTTTTTTGCGTATCACGATATAATAAAAAGTTTATTTTAAGTTGCGATAGTTATAATCGTTCTCAAATTTATTTGAAAGGAATACGATTATGAAATCAAACTTAGCTGTAACTTTTGATTTGTTTAAACTGCCCAAAGAGAGTAGGGCGAAACAAAAAACGCTCTCACAAATCCTCCGTGCGGTAATTGCACCTTTTGTTATTTGCACTGCGGTGCAGGCACACCAAATTTGGCTGGAACAAGACGGCGAAAACTCTGTCGTTCGCTTCGGCGAATTTGGCGATAATCTGCGGGAAACTTCTCCTGGTTTATTGGATAACTTCGGCGCTGTAGAGGCGAAGTTGTTTTCAAAAGATAAGTTAAAACCGTTGACATCAACCAAATCCGCGACAGGTTTTGTCATTCCTGTTCGGCTTGCATCCGGTGAAAGTTTGACTGCCGAAGATGCGCGTTTTCCGATACGTACTTTCAAGCGGGAAGGGCGGGAAATTCGTAGTTTGTATTATCCGTCTGCGCGCTTTATTACGGATTTTTCTGCTTTGACGCCAAGTTTGACGTTAGATATCACTCCTATAGGCAAACAAGGCGCGTTTAAAGTAACGTTCAAAAATAAACCGCTTGCCAGAACAGAAGTTCAAATTCTCGTTCAGTCCGGTTGGAGCAAAAAAGCATATACCAATAGTGAAGGCGAAGTTACGTTTGACTTGCCGTGGCAGGGGCAATATGTAGTTGAAGTAAGCCATGCCGACAGTGTGCCGGGTGAACGCGGCGAAGAAAAATATGATGGGATTAACTACGTAACGACACTTACGCTTGTACAGCCAACCGGTGTTGCGCCGCTTCCCGCTGTTCTGGCAGCAAAACCGAATGTAAAAAAATAGACGTTTACAATGTCAAAAAACTCCCTTCTTTTCTCTTGACTCCCGCAGAGCAAGAGAAAGAAGGAGAGCTTTTTTATTTTGAAAAATCAAAAACTCACTTATTTGTCTAAAATCAATCCAAGAAGTGTTTCCAAATCAAGAAAAACAATTAAACAAATTATAAATTTGGAGCTTTAGCGATGAGGCAATCCGCAAACAACAGTATGGGTTAGGAATGACTTCCATTATATGTCATTTTATGTCGTGCTTTTCATCATCTACGCGCGCATCAAGCCTTATAAAAGTGCAAGAGACACAAATGTGCCGGAATTAGAAAGAAATAAAACTTCATATGTAGCATAAAACAATTCATTTTTTTGGACTGCCACATAACGTTTATATAACCCTCTTTTACATATCGCTTACGTACTTTAACACCCAACCGTTAACCCCGCCCGCTTAATCATAACCCTCTTTTGCATATCGCTTCCGTATTTCCACTGAGTCATTCCCGCATTCTTCTTTTTGTCATTCTAACATTCTCCGTCATTCCCGCGCAGGCGGGAATCCACTAATATGAAGTGTTTATAAGCTTTAAATTTCAAGACAAACTAAAACAAAATAATTTGAAAGACCTTATCGAACAATTTTATATTGCCTTTTTTGGTGATTCTTATGGATTCCTGTATTCTCTTATAATATGCGCTTATTTCGTAAACTTGTTTATGGCTGCAGAAATGGCAACTCTATTCTTGTCATTGCGAGGAGTGCAAAGCGCGATGCGATAATCTATCAGATGAGATTATCATAAAAAAACAAGAAATGGCTTCTTTTTTTACGTCATTGTTGCATTTTCCTTTTCGTCATTCCCGCGTAGGCGGGAATCCATTTTTGCAGAAATAAAAGAAGATTTACATATTTTTTTATTTCTCTTTTTCTATTTCAATATCTTTTTAAAATCTTTTTAGATTCCCGCCTGTGCGGGAATGACGTAGCGTGTGAGTGCACGGGACGACGCATAGATGGGGATTTTCGCCCGCCTTTGTATTTTAAACGCTATGCGCAAGAATGACGCAAAAAGACAAAAATAACAAAACAATTTAAATTATTGATTTGATTTTTCGCGGACTATTTTGCCTCTGATGAAAACGGTACAGACCAAAAACAAGCGGCGCTAAAGCCGTTTAATTATCTTTTATCCTCTTTCTTGATATAATCTCCCCCTTTATAAAAAACAGGAGATTATTATGTGTAAAGATTGCGGCTGTTCTA
>JAIROK010000051.1 GCA_031257555.1 Campylobacteraceae bacterium
TTGGAAAAAGTGGAAGTTTTTTTTAACCGTCACGGCGAGATTTCAACATTCAGCGGAAGACTGCTTTTGGGCGTAAGACACTTTATATCTCTGCCTGCGGGATTAGCCCGCATGAATATAGCAAAATTTTCATTTTATACGATTTTGGGCTCATTTGTGTGGGTAAATATCTTAGCGCTTCTTGGATATTTTATCGGAGAAAATGAAGAATTGGTGCGAAGATATCTTACATTTATCATTGTCTTTTTAGTTATCGCAGTAATCATAATGGGCATTATTTACATTCGTAGAAAAAAATTGAAAGATTGTTTAGACAAAGTAAAGAATTAACATCTGAAAAACCCATCCGCAAACTCTCTAATATCTCTAAAACATGTTATGTCTTGCTCTTGACAATAATTTTGCCAATTTTTAAATTCAGTCCAATTATATAAAAATACAGCATCAAATCTATTTCTCACAGCTACTTGCATATCATATTTGCTATCTCCAAAAAAGATAGCCGGCATTATGATATTTTTATTATCTAACTCTCTTTTTACTATCATATCTTTTGTATTGGGACTGCCAAAGATTCCTCCATCAAACATATATGATAAATCTCTTATTTTAAAAATCTTTCGCAACTCTTGCTCATCTCCTCCTGATATTATTATCCATTTTATATCTTTGCTCTTTTTTCTAAATTCTGTTAAACCCTTTGCAATATCACAACTTAACAATCCATTCATTACTTCATTTTGATAAGTTATAAGTAACTCTTCTAAAGTTGGTTTTTTAGATGATATTTTTTCAAGCATGTAATTAAATTTTTCATAGCGTGAGATACCACCGTTATTTATATGATAATCAACCAATAACTGTGCAATATCATCTCCGTAGGGAAGAGCTGTTTTGTAAAAAGCAGCAGTTTTTATCTTATTGGAGTTTAAAATAACTCCGTCACAGTCAAAAATGAAAGTTTTGTATCGATTTGTCTTCAAAGATTATGTATCCTCTTTAAAGCAGCTTCTACTTGTGATATGTCTTCAGGAATATCTACAGCCAAACTGCCAGATGATGTCTGTACCATCTTTATCGGCATATTTAACTCTAAAAAACGCAATATCTCAATATCTTCGCACTGCTCCAAAAAACTCTTTCTTCCAAATCTGTAAAAAGCTTCCAACTGCTCATAGTCAAATGCGTATATACAAACTTGTTTTTTGAAATGGTTGGGAGCATTTTTTTGCTCTTTAAATCCCGGAAGTGCTTTTCTTGATATATAAACAAGCTCATTTCTCTCATTTGTAATGACTTTTGGTATATTTATGTTATCAACATTTTCTGTTTTCATTATCCAGCAAAAACCATTTATGACAGCGTCCATCTCTTGCTTTTTGACTTCAATCACTTTAATAATATCATTAGGATTTAGAGTCGGTTCATCGCCTTGCACATTTATGTATATATCTGCTTCAATCTGCTTTGCCGCTTCGGCAACACGGTCTGTGCCGGTTAGACATTTATCGTCTGTCATTACAGCCAAATAACCATTGCTATTTACAATATCTGCGATACGTTTATCATCTGTAGCAACATATACATTTTCTCTGCCAACAGCTTGTGCAGATAGTTTGGCTACCCAAAGTATCATCTGTTTGCCAAGAAGAGGGGTTAACGGTTTGCCCGGAAACCTGGAGGATTTAAAACGAGCCGGTATAATGACAACACTTTTCATACCTATATCCTTATGCTAACTAATTTTTTAATACTTTCATTTTCGCTTCCCTTTCTGCATGGCAAAAAAACATGAAATTCCCATATTAAAACTCTCCGTAAATACTTTTAGATTGTACGTTGTAGCTGGTATTAGTCAAAGACAACAGCGGAACATTACCGTTTGAGGAAGTATACAGTTTAAGTAAATTTTGCATTTCATCATTGCGTAAATCACCAGCAGGATAACCGTCAAAACCTGCCATCAATATACGTTTTGCCCTGCCGCCTGAAATTACTGCCAATGCATATGCAATAACTAAAGAAGAGGGACAAATGCAATAAGTTTCATGAAATTCGAAAACATCAGTTTTTACGCATAGTCCATAATCCAATATCTTTTTCTTATTTAAAGCACCTTGTATATTTTCAGGCAGCATAGAAAATGGTGTTATTAAAGGTTGTGACAGCTTTATATGCTCTTTACAATCAGCCAACAGACGTGTCGGATGAGAGGCTATACGCAAATCTATCAATTTAGAATCAATTTTAGATTGAGTATTAAGAGCTATAACTATCGGTTTAAATTTTTTTATGTATTGTTCTAAAGCGGTGCGATGCTCTAAAACACCCTGCCCTGTTCCAAGCAACATTACATCACGATTTTGAAGCAAATGAGCAGGCTTCCAAACTCCTTGAGGATTGCTGTTGTAAAAATTTCTTGCTGCATTCAGAACATTTAAACTATATTTATTGCCGCCCTCCAAACGCAGATGATTTATAACTGTTAAAATATCCTCTTCATTATATTTGGAATCACTAAGCATTGCTTGAATATATGTCGGATGGATAGAGTATTTTCCTGCAAGATGATAGTATACATTTGTACCCCAATTGCATTTTTGCTGTAATTGATGAAAATAGTTTTTGATTATGCTCATAAGCGGCACTATGTTTAATGCTTTATTTGACATTTGGGCTAATTCACAAATCAAAACCTCTGTTTTTGCATTACCAGGACCCCTGCCCATACCAGTAAGCGTTGCATCTAACCATTCAACTCCCTCATTCATGGCTTGAAGAGTATTTGAAAGCGCCAATCCCATATTATCATGGGCATGAATACCAAGCGGTCTGTTCCAATACTTGCGAAATTGCTGCACAATTTTTATTATCTGCTTTACATCTAAAGCTCCTAAACTATCTGCAAAATACAGTACATCTATTGGTTGTTTCATTGCTTCAAGTGCAAAGGTCTTGATATCATCATTGGTATAGTTACTTATCTGCATTAAATTAAAACCGACTTCAAATCCTCTATCTTTAAACCATTCAGACATACTGATAGCTTTTAAAAATTCATGAATATGACAAGCTATCCTGACGATTTTTACTTTAGAAACTCCTGCATTTAACGGAAAAAGTTTTTTAAGAGCGCTATTTATATCTGTTTGATTGATAAGTTCAGATGCATTTATCATAACAGCTACTTTAACAGATGATGGAATATCAAATATCTGAAGATATTCATCTGTCGTATATAAGTGTGCCCCACCCCATCCTTCATTTTTTAGAGAACGAAATCCAAACTCTATGACATCAACTCCAATAGCTGTCATAGCTTCTATATAATCATTTACTACCCATAATGGAAAATCCCATTTGTTGTAATATCCACCATCACGAAGAGTGCAGTCAAGGAGTTTATAGTTCATGGGTTGGGGGCTTTTAATGTTAATGCTAATTTATCAAGAACAAATCTTGCAAATTTCTTAGGCTCTATCGAATAACTGACAAAATCCCATCTTTTATTGCCGTCCAAAGGATGCACAAAATCTTGCGGATAAAAAATAGTGTTATAGTGAGTATGACGAATTAATTTTTTATTGTCATAAAAAAATGCCACACCATGTTTTTTAAAAAATTTTGCAACATACATAGATGAAGTAGCTCCATCAGTTATAAAAAAATCAACCATGCTTGCAAAGTATAATTTTTCAGAAGCATAAGCTCCATTTAAACTCAAATAATTAACACTATGAGAAACTTTAGATAGTATTTCATTTATTATCTCTTGATGTTCTTTGTAACTTTTCTTATAAGCTCCCTCTCCTGTAGTCATGCCATCAAAAATAAAAAAGGCATTTTTGTATGATTTTAGTATTTTTCTAATTATCAAAGCATAACCGATAACTTGTTCAACCCAAGTCCTTTTACCAGCAATGATACCAATCCAAATAACAGGTTTTGTTATCTTATAATTGTGTTCATATTTAAGCTTACCGCTATCTACAAATGATGTTATGTATTCGTAAACATTATCGTGTTTGTTTTGTATATTAGAAAAGTTATTTTTTAACAGCCTAATAAAAAAACTATTTTCGAAATACAATAAAGGGGATTCTCTTTGTAAAATCTGAAATTTACAATCATAAAAATCATCTAATTTTAGATATGCTTCATTATGTATAGAAAGTATAGGATGTTTGCAAGCCTCTTCATCTTTTAATGAAATATGTACCATCGGCATTACATCATAAAAATAGTGATACGGCAAACCATGATGGACTATCCAACCTAAAAAAGTAGATTTTGCAGAAGAAAATAGATAATCTGTCACTTCTTTTGAAGATGAAAGCACTTCAATCAAATTTTGCAAAATGATTAACTCTAAGCCAAAAGCCATCCCATAATATATGCCTATTGTAGGAAAATAAAAAGCATCTGCAATTGTTTGGGACTGTATTACAAAAAAAGGTACTTTGCTATTATGAAAATACAAAAAATTGCTAATTTTTACAGAAAAACTTTTATTGCAAGATGAAAATTCATCATCTCCAAAAAGATTTAGTCTTATACATTCGTATGTATTGATGCAATTAGTAAACTCTTTTACCACATTACCATTTTGTAATCGACAAAATTCGTTTGATATATTTTGCGCAGCAACACTGCCAAATACATTGCTAAGCTCCATCAATCCTTTATCTTTTTGTTTGAAATCAATAATTTTTATTTCTGATAAGCTTTTATAAAAAATATTAACAGTATCTATATTTTGGCTTTCTTTTGCAGATAATACATTAACTTTTGAAAGATGAAAATAGTCATTGATTTGAGATGTTATCTTTATGCGTTCTATTTTTTGAGAGTATTCATATGGAAGCATCAGAGGCAAACCATTTGGTTCTGCGTC
>JAIROK010000099.1 GCA_031257555.1 Campylobacteraceae bacterium
TCAAACAGTTCATTTCTGGCTTTGGTCAGTTTCTCGCTGACATAACCGCTGTTTTTGTCTATCCTGTAACTTGGAGACTGCGGAAGCACGGCTAAAGTCAAAGACTCCGGAAGCGTTAACTTGTCGGGAGATTTATCAAAATATATCAAACTTGCCGCGCCGATACCCTCTATATTTCTGCCGTACGGCGCGTAATTTAGGTAAGCTTCCAAAATCTCCTCTTTGGAGTAGAAAAGCTCCAACTGAACAGAGCGCAAAATCTGCGTCAACTTCCCGCCGATTGAACGCGTGTTCAGCTTCCAATACATTCTGGCTAACTGCATAGTGATAGTCGAGCCGCCCTGCATATCGCCCTTTTTTACATAACTTATCCAACCGCCTCTGATTAAACTTATGGGATTAAAACCAAAATGGCAGTAAAACCACTTGTCCTCATACAATAAAACAGCCTTGATAGTATCGTTTGATATTTCATGTAAAGGAGTCCAAACGCGGTAACGCTCGTCTTTTGCAAGAGTAAGCCTTAAAAGCGCACCGTTTTTATCATAAACGGCAGTGGAAAAGAAGAGATTGTCTGAGAGTTTGGGATGCGGCAGCAGCCTTAATCCTGTAAGAACTAAAGCCGCTGTAAAAATTACCGCCGCAAGATTGGACAAAAAGCGTTTTAACTTATGCCTCCGCATTTTTATCTATTCTGACGGCAGTACGGCGATAAAGCCGCTATCAGCAGAGAGAGCTTGTATCTCTCTATCATACATAGCTTCGGCAAAAATCGGCGCAATCGCATAAACGCCTTCGTTTGTTGACTTTATCTGATATTTAAATGTCTGCATATCTTGATACGCCGTTCCGTATATGATGACCCTGTCCTCTCTAACATCGCTATAGTCGGCGTTCCAAGTACTGCCTTGAACCATTACGGGCGATACGTAGCCGTCATATTCGTCTTCGTATTCGTCGTCATAATACTCTTCTTGATTTTGAGTAACGGCAAGCTGCTGTACAACTTCAAAGCCTCCCGGAAGCAGATCTACCACCGCGACATTGCCCACGCCCTCTTTTGAATTGGAACGCACTCTTATCGTTACGTTTATCTTTTCGCCAAGCTTCGTTTGCGTGATTTTATTGCCGCTCTCATCCGTATACTCTCTATAAACTTCCAAACCTTTTTTCACAGCCTCTTTTGGTGCGGCGATATCATAACCTTCCTGCACCACAGAGTACCATGCGGGAAGTTTCGAAGGGTTATTAAAGGTGATTTGCACATCATTTTTGCCAAAGTCAGCCTTTGCCAATGTATCTATTATTTGAGCTATAACTCTTGTTTTTGCTTTATCGTCTTTAGCTTCTATAAAAAGTTTTCCATCACCCGCGATAGAATTTAAAGCTTTAGAGTAACTGTCCAAAGCCAAAATGGTCATAGACGATGAAATCGTAGTATAACGCTCGCTTCTAATCATCATAGCCATATTTTCAAGAGCTTGAGGCGGTATGCTTTTGACCTTTTCGGGGAAATGCTTAGAGATAAGATATATCGAAGCGGCATTTACCACAAGCGGGTCATAATAACTCCTTGACCACCAAGCCTTATCGTATGCCCTGCTCAAATCCTCCCACGGTTTTTTCAAAAGAGTATCAGCCTCTTTATCCATTTTCAGCATTTTATAGGTAGCGGCAAGATATAGCGCCGATATATCGCTTTGCCAACTCTTTTCATAATGAAGCTGTAATGACTTTTGCACCGCGCTTAAGAGATTTGTCGTAACTTCGCCCTGTCTTGTCAAAAGATACACAGCGTAAGCTCTAAGCCTCAAACCTTCCAAACTCTCTACATTATTATCGCCCGCTAAACTAACAAGATAACCATTTAACTTTTTAAGCAAATCAGCAGATGGCATCTCTCCTCTGTCTTTCAAATCCACAAGATAGTGCGCCGCATAAACGCTTACAAACATATCCCCATAAGCCGTAGCCTGCCACAACCCTATGGCTCCGTTAGAGTTTTGGCGCGAATAGAGGATTGAAGCGATATTGCCGTAAGGTACGCTTTTTATTTTCGCCCTGTTAAACTTAGCGTACTCCTCTTGTATCATAGCCGATACTGCCGCGCTTATGAGCTGTTCGGAGCACTTGTGAGGGTAATTATCAAGATAACTTGTAAGTCCGTTAGACAAAACAAGCGGAGAGAAAGCGGCAGCAGCTTCTCTTAGCGCAAATGCGTCATACATTTCGCGGAGTTTATCCACGCTCTCTTTATCTCCTCCGATGCGTCCCATCACGCTTTGCGTCCTAAACGGCGTCAGCGGTCTTACGGACGTTGTGCCGACTCTTGTGGTTGAGTAAACTTTATCGCCGCTCTTATAAACAGCCTTAAATCTCAACTCCGCGCCGCCGAGATTGGAGGCGGCTTTGATCTTGAACTTCACAAAGCTTTCACTGCCTTTTGTGAGATTGACATTTACTTTTTTTGCGCTTAAAATTTCAAGATGTTTTGTCGCTTCAAGCGATACGTCTACCAAAACGGCTTTGTCATCTTCCAGATCTTCGATATTATTTGAAACGCCAAGCGTCGCTTCAAACACATCGCCCGGAGCCGCCATGAACGGCACATTCGGCGTCAATACAAAATCATCCCTTACTATCGTATCCGTCTGTGCGATACCGATTTTATTTTTAGAGACCGCTACCGCCATGACGCGAAGTTTACCGTTAAAGTAGTCGGGGACTTTATATGTAAAACTTTTTTGTCCGTTTACCTCAGTGATACCAGACCAAAACACGACAGGTTCGTCTACTTTTCGCTTGAATGGATTGAGATTTTTGTTGGCTGCATTCATTGGCTTATTATAATCATCACCGCCCGCAGCCGAAGCCAATCTCTCAAATTTGCTAAATTCGGGCAGTATCAAATCAAGTATCTGATAGCTCCTCACCTCAAGTGCACGCTTGGCAAAAAAGTGATTTAAAGGGTTATTCAGACGATAACTTGCCGCTTGCAAGATACCCTCGTCCACCGCAAATACGATGACTTTTTGCTTTTCATTTGTTTTGACGCTGATAGTAACGTTTTGATTTGGCTTTAAAAGTTTGGTAGATTCTATCTCTATCTTTGAGCTTTGCTTGCTTTGTGAGATTTTAAAAGGCACAACGCCGTAACTTAGAGGACTCATAAATATATCTTCGGAGTTAAAATCACGCACAAACTGTACATTGATATATCCGTTGCCTTTCAAATCATTCGGCACAACTATCTTTTGCGTTGAACTTGTAGTGGTCGTCTTGAACCTCTTTATAGCATAAATCTTATCTTTTTCTATCGTGATAAGTCCGCTTCCTGTATACGGCGTATTGATAGCTATCTCTATCTCTTCGCCGTTTTCATACTCATTTTTTGAGAGTTTAAGCTCAAGCTCGGCATTTTTCTCCAATGAACGGTCTATATTTGCGTCTCCGATAACAGAGTAATAAGCTTTATACAACGTAGCACCCTCGGCATTTTTGACAAGCAGTTTGTAACTGCCCGGTTTTTTCGTATCAACCGCATAATCAACACCCTTAGCGCTTACAAAAAACGCCTCTTTACTTAAGCTTACCTCTTTTAGTTTTGACTGATATTTGTACACGCCCGAATCTTGCAATGTAAGAACGGAGATATATTTTTGCTCCAATATCTCAATGCTCAAATTATCTGCCGCTATTTTTGTGAGATTTTGGTTTACCGCGATGAAATTTAACTTTCGCGCTCCATCTTTCTTGATATATCCGATATCGCCGTCTGCTTTTGCGCCTATTAGATAATCATTCGGCGAGATAAATGCCGAAGCGGTCGCACTAACGCTCCTGCCCGCCCCCGCTTCGAAAACTTCGGCGACAACAGCCATTTGATAAGTCGCTTTGTCATACTCTTCCAGCAAAAGATTTAATTTTGCTATGCCGTTCTCATCGGTTTTGCTCTCTTCAAGCTCTACGTCAAACAATTCATCTGCATAATAACCGTCATAAAAATAGTATCCTTGATACTCCTTAAACGAAAACGCCGCGGGAGACAAGATGAGTGAAGACGCTACCCGTCTGTTTTGCGCAGGAGCACCGAAAAGATTTTCCGCTTTTAAAGCAACGCTAAGCTCGCTTGGTTTGACCCAGCCTTTAATTTTGCTCGGAGTAAGTTTGAGTTCGGCTTTCATTCTGTCAGGCTCAAACTCTTTAATCGAAACGGAGGTTGAGCCAAGCAGTATGCCCGCTTTATTTTTATCTTTATAATTTTGAGCAACATTTAGATAAACTATCCAGCTTCCGGTAGGCGCGTCTGCTGTCGTTGTAAATGACAACTCATTAAATCCGCTCTCGTCAATCGTAAAATCCTCACTTGTAAACAACTGCCCTCTCGCGTCGTAAACCGAAACTTTTACAGGGATACCGTTTATAGGAATATCCCAATTTTCAGCCCTCACGATAGAGCCTATATTTACTTTATCGCCCGGTCTATATAAACCCCTATCAGAAAAGACATACGCGCTAAGTTTACCCTGCTCTACGATATTTTGCACGCCGCCCGTGTCAAATCTTGAAAACTCAAGCCTTCTGTTATCCGCATAATCATCAAACGGCAAAAATAACAAATCATCATCTTTTTGGACTATATACATAGCGGGCAGCTGTGAAGTTGGGGTTTTGTAGTCGGTATTAAAAGGCTTGAAATGCACGTGTCCGTTTATGTCCGTTATCTCGCTTGCAATAACTACGCCGTTTTTGCCAAGCACCGACACTTTTGCGCCCTCAACGGCTCTTCCCTCTTTTACGGACTGCACAAAAACATCATGAGTCTTATCGGCTGAACGTTTAGCGATGATACCAAAGTCTGTAACGACTATAAGCCTTGAGCCGCCCTCTTCATACCCTATAACATCGCGCTCTTTAGGATCCCACAAAGAGAGCGTAACCAAAAATATCCCTTTGGAGTTTGTCAGATACCTGCCCAAATCCACACCCTCGTAAACAACCTTACCGCTGTTTACCGCACTCATAGTTTTATTGTATGTAAATCTCTCTGTAAAATACGATTTATCCGTATATCCGAACGAAGTTTTGCTAAAACGCCAATCTTCGTTAAAATTCACCAAATGATGTATCTGTGAGGGAATAACGCGGTTTATCTCAAGCTGAAATCCCGGAACATTGCGCGTAAAAATCGGCACTTTTCTTTCGCCTTTTAAAGAGAGCAGTACGCCCTCATTGGCAAATTTCAAAACCTGCGGAAACTGCGGCACGTCTAAAGCCGACCATACGGCATTTTTGGGCTTATATCCGCCGATCGTCTCTATATTTTTATCTACGATTACATAGATATATTCATCGGGACTGCTTTTGTATTTAAAACTTGCGATATTTTGAAATTCATCTTCAAAAGTGTCCGATTTCAGTTCAAGCGGTTTTGACAAAGCCAACACTTCTGGAGAGATATCGTCACTGTTTGTCCAATGATAATTTTCTACATATCTACTGCCTCTAATGGAAGGTTTGTCTTTGGGCAAAATAAACGCTTTTATCTGTTTGGACAGCTCGTTGATATTTACTTTATCTATAAGCTTTACGACCAAAATCTGCTCTTGTTCGTAATCGTCATTTTCCGCGATGGTCAAAAAGATATTTTCAACCACATTTGTGTATGCGCTCAAAACTCTCTGCGAAGCTATCAAATCGCCGTTTGTAGGCGCTCCTCCGATAGAAGATTTGACGCCTTTTTTGATATTTAAGACCATTTCGCTGTCAATTTCCGGAAGCTTGACAAATTCGGATCTTATCCATGCTTTCATCTTTTTATCGTCATATTTTACGGCAAATTTATACGCTTTTGGAGCGATTTTGTATTTTTCGGGAGCTTGAAGCTGCATAGATATCTGTTTTTCAAAGCTTGCCACATCCACAGGATATGCAAAACCAACTTCAAATATCACATTTTTCTCAAGCGGCTTTTCGGGGTTTTGATACAGCTCTTTGCTTATGACTTTTAACCCAAAAGGCTCTATACTAAACTCATATTCATCTTTATCTATCTTCACCTGCTCGTTTAAAAGCGTTTTGGGAGTTAATCCGACGTTATACGTTTCGCCGATACGCCAATCCTCATTGGGCGTAAATGTAAGCAGATACTCATTGACCCATTTCCAAGTTCCGTTTATCTGCGGAGTGAGCCTAATGCCCGTGATATTGGCATTTTTGCCGACGTTTTCGATAGGCGCGGCAGGTCTGCTGAAGCGTACGGACAAGTCGTTAAAAAATATCTCGTCATTTTGATAGTTTGTCTTTTGGGGAGCATATACGTCAGCATAAACTTCAGTGTAATCTATCGGCGCAACCTCTATGGGTTTTGGCTGATTTTGCTGCCAGACATAAATGCAGTAACCGCCAGCGGTGAGTAAAATCACAGCGGCAATGCTAACAGCGGTTATTTTTTTGTATTTTAAAAGGTAAGAGCCTAAAAACTTAAAAGCTTTAGAGGTATATCGTATCCATAACGGCGTTTGCCATTCTATCTTACCAAAAACAAGGCTTAAGATAAAAAATAAAACTTTTTTTATCCACAAGAGGGCTGTAAAAATTGATTTTGTAAAAACAGACAAAATCCTCTTTAAAAAGCGCAGTATACTCATGATATTCACCTCCGCAAAATAACGATCACATAAGGTGACATTTTACCATTATCGGTTTAAAATATTATCAATTTTTAAATATTGACGGATTCCTCATTTACCTTTAAATTTAAAAATATAAAGCCGGCATAAATATTTATAATTCACCCTTTAAAAAAGGATTTTCATGAGAAAAGTACTGTTCTTATCGAGTTTTTTGCTGTCTATCATGTTTGCCGATGATTTTGAAGATTTTAAAAAAGCCTGCGATGGCGGGATAGCTGAGGGCTGCTACAATCTTAGTGTTTCATATGCCAATGGCAAAGGTGTAAAGCAAGATTATTCAAAAGCTTACGAATATTTTAAAAAAGCCTGCGATAGTGGAAATGCTATGGGCTGCTACAATCTTGGACTTTTACATGCTGATGGCGAAGGCGTAAAGCAAGATTATTCAAAAGCTTACGAATATTTTAAAAAAGCCTGCGATAGTGGAAATGCTATGGGCTGCTACAATCTTGGACTTTTACATGCTGATGGCGAAGGTATAAAGCAGGACTATTTCAAAGCTTACGAATACTATAAAAAAGCCTGCGATAGTGGAAGTGCTATGGGCTGCTTCAATCTTGGCAATTCATATTATAATGGCGAAGGTATAAGACAAGACTTCAAAAAAGCAAAAGAGTATTATGGCAAAGCTTGCGATTTAGAATTTCAAATGGGTTGCGACAACTATAAGAAACTTAACAAACAAGGGTATTAAGATAAAACTTAAAAAATATGACTGCAAATAAATAAGATTTTTTGTATTTTATTATTCTTTGTTTTGTTATCTATTTTTAAAGGCAAGATTATCAAA
>JAIROK010000088.1 GCA_031257555.1 Campylobacteraceae bacterium
AGTTTTAACTCATAGTTTGCCAAAGCCGCCGCTTTTTTGACAAGAGCTAATGATTTTATAAAAGTCGGAAAACTTGAGAGTTTTACTCCTGTTATATAAAAATTCTCCTGCGCCCTTGCTGTTTGCACGCCATAATAACAATCATTGGAGATCTCTTTATCTCCTATCAAATCGTGTTCTATACGAAAAGACATTTTGACTCCTTGTCCTTAAATTTATATGTATTGTAAGCCTGTGAAAAGACTTTAAAAAGACTTTTTGGGGATGAAAATATGCTTAGAAATACGACTAAATAAGTTTTAAAAAAATTTGGGTATAA
The DNA here is from genome assembly GCA_031257555.1 of Campylobacteraceae bacterium. Taxonomy (GTDB): domain Bacteria; phylum Campylobacterota; class Campylobacteria; order Campylobacterales; family Campylobacteraceae; genus JAIRKW01. Next base: position 320 of record JAIROK010000088.1, read on the forward strand.
TACATCCCTTTTAATCGATAAAATACTAATTGCAAAAACCATGATAAGGAGCGAAAATTATGTCCACGCAAAAAAAAGACGTATTTGTAGCTTTAGAAGAACTTTTGAAAAAAAATGAAAAAAGTTATGTTACATATGACGAATTGATAGAATTTTTTCCAAAACAGCCCACTTCGGCAATAGCTAAAAAAATCGGCATGCTTTTAAAAAAACATGATGTATCTTTAGCAACATCAGCCGAAATAGCAAAAATGCGCAATCTTGAAGAGGCAAAAAAAAGAGAGCAGGAAAAGCAAAAACTCCAAGATAAAGCCTTGGAAGAAGAGTTTGACCTTGCAAATGAAAAAGAACTTTTAGAGTGGTCAAGAAGCGACAGCCCTGTTCGTATGTATTTGAGGGAGATGGGGCAGATATCACTGCTTACAAAAGATGAAGAAGTCCTTATAAGCAAACAGATAGAAATTGGCGAAGATATCATTATAGATGCTTTTTGCTCCGTACCATACTTGATTGATTTTATTTTAGAATACAAAGAAGCGCTTGTAAATAGAGAACGAAGAGTAAAAGAGTTGTTTAAAAGTTTTGATGACGACGCTGACGAAGAAGAAACAGAAAATTCTGATGATGATTTTGACGGCGAAGAAGAAGATACAAATGAACCCAAGCGAACAATGACGCAAAAAGAGATAAAACGTTCCGAAAATGTCATAGAGAGTTTTAAGGCTTTAGAAAAAGCAAAAAAAGAGTGGATGAAGTTTACCGCTAAAATACCAAAAAATTTGAATGATGAAGAGTCTTTGGAATACAATTTGGCGATAGCTTATAAAAAAATGGTTTTAAAAGAAAAGCTTATGGATTTAGGTCCTACAAGCAAACTTATAAATGAACTTGTGCGTGCCATTGAGGGTGCGTTAAAAGGCGATACAGAGTTTGAAAAAGAGTTGAAAAGACTTGAGTATAAACTTTCACTCTTTAACGACACACTAAGAAATAATCACAAAAAGATACTTTCAAAAATAACCGATATGAGCAAAGAAGATATAGTGCTTGTTGTCCCTGAAACTACAATGGTGTCAACTTATGTCGAAATAAAAAAATTATTTCAAACAAAAGAGGCTTCCAAAAAATCATTCAGCCTTGAGCCTGAAGTTTTAAAAGAGATTTTAGAGCAGATAAAACGCGGCAAAAGAATAACCGACAGAGCAAAAGAACGCATGGCAAAATCAAATCTCCGTCTTGTTGTCTCTATAGCAAAAAGATATACAAACAGAGGCTTGCCGTTTTTAGATTTGATACAAGAGGGCAACATAGGACTTATGAAAGCAGTTGATAAATTTGAATATGAAAAGGGTTTTAAATTTTCAACATATGCCACATGGTGGATAAGACAAGCGATAAGCCGTGCTATAGCAGACCAAGCAAGAACCATAAGAATACCTATACATATGATAGAAACGATAAATAGAATAAATAAAGTCATAAGAAAACATTTGCAAGAGCATGGAAAAGAACCTGATGTGGACGTCATATCAAAAGAGGTAGGATTAAGCCCCGATAAAGTACGAAATGTCATAAAAATCACAAAAGAACCCATCTCTTTAGAAGCTCCGATAGGGAATGAAGACGATGGAAAATTTGGCGATTTTGTTGAAGATAGAAATACGCTTTCACCTATAGATCATATATTAAAAAATGATTTAAAAGAGCAAATCGATGAGGTTTTGGAGCAGCTAAATGAGCGTGAAAAAGCCGTCATTAGAATGCGCTTTGGACTTTTGGAAGATGAGAGCGATAGAACACTTGAAGAGATAGGTAAAGAGCTTAATGTTACAAGAGAGCGTGTAAGACAGATAGAGAGTTCTGCCATAAAAAAATTAAAACACCCAAAAGTAGGCAGAAAATTAAAAAGTTATATTGAGGGTTGAGATGCAACTTTATGAACAATGGCTTGAAAATGATTATAATCCGTTTGTGATGTTTGATGTAAACGGTAAAATAATTGCGGCAAATCATGAGGCACAGTTTCTTTTGTCATATGTAACTGCAAAAGAAATTTTTGACATAGCAAATGTTTATGCAAACGTAACTTTTGGATTTAGAACAACGCTGTTTGATTTTAAAATAGGCGAAAATTGGTTTTATGGCATCACAGTAGGCTATTTGGACGATACCAACATAGGTATAAAACTCTATAAAACGCCAATCAAAAGATTTACTTCCCTTAATGAAAGCGGTGAGTTTATCAATATCTATTCAATTTTGGATTTATGTATAAGCGCTGCTTCTATAAGTAGAAAAATTATTTTTAAAAAAGAGTTTGACCCGACTTTTCCAAATCTTAAATTGCAGGTAGAAAAATTTGCCCAACTTATTGGTAAAATTTATGAGAGTCATCAAAATACAGATACGATAATTACGAAATTGTCTGTAAAAACAGGTGAACATATAAAATTTCACGACAAAAAATACCCTATTTTCACTTTAGGAATAGAAGGCGGAGACAGAGATATCAGAAAAGAGCAAAATATCGAACATTTAGCGCACAATATCAACTCTTCCGTGTATTTCAAGCCGCATGAGACGATTTTATCTTCGGCAATGATTTGTGCGTGATAAAGTATATAATTTTTGTTTTTTGCAGCTGATTATGTTCGTGTGAGAGTATTTAAAAGCAATAAATAATGCTTTTGTAGCCTCAAAGCAACATCTTTTTTATATCAATAAAAACTTTTTAATTTAAATAATCAATTTGAAATTTCACAAAATAACTTCCACGCAAACTTGACATTATAAAGTTTGATATTTTCCATATAAATTTACTATAAACTTAGTAAAAACAGCATAATTTTTGATAAAATTAGAGCTTACTTATTTTTAAAGGAAAAATTTTGCAGACAAAAATACAAAAGGCGCAAATACTCCTTGATGCGCTTCCATATATCAAAAAATTCAGAAACAAAACGATAGTCATAAAATACGGCGGTGCGGCGCAGATAAATTCGGATTTGAAAGAGAAATTTGCGCAGGATATCGTACTTTTATATCTTGTGGGCATTCGCATTATCATAGTTCATGGCGGCGGAAAAAGCATAAATTCCATTTTGGACAAACTCAATATCAAAAGCGATTTTGCAGACGGACTTCGCATAACGGACGAAAAGGTCATGGAGGTAGTGGAGATGGTTTTGAGCGGAAATGTTAATAAAGAGATTACTACTCTTTTAAACCACCACGGCGCAAAAGCTATCGGCATCACCGGAAAAGACGCCAATTTTATAAAAGCGCGTCCGATTGATGACGGAAAATACGGGCTTGTCGGACAGATAACGGAAGTTGATGAGAGCGTTTTGAATGATTTGATTGATGAAAAATTTATACCCGTTGTAGCGCCCATCGCTTCAGGCGACGACTCTTCTCATCCCGGGTACAATATAAATGCCGATTTGGCGGCAAGCAA
>JAIROK010000094.1 GCA_031257555.1 Campylobacteraceae bacterium
AAAACCGCATCGATGAGATTAAAAATCAAAAAGAGCGCGTTGCCGTTTTACTGTTTCAAAACAACGACGGCAAAGTAACGATAGCCGCAGGCGCGAAAAATTGCGCTATAAAAGCGGGCACATGGGTAAAAGATATAGCTTTGATAGTAGGCGGCAGCGGTGGCGGAAGAGACGATTTTGCGCAAGCCGGCGGTAAAGATGCCGCTAAAATAGAAGAGGCAAAAAAAGCGGCGCTTAAATATGCTGAAAAAATCTTAAAAGGTTGAAAGATTGAAAGAGTTTGCATTAAGTGTATTTGAAAATTATGGCAATGTATTGATGTATATTCATATAGTGGGCGTAACAATGTTTTTAGGCACTCTTTTTGCTGTAAGATTTTTGTTTTATAAGCCAATTGAAGAGAGTATTGCAGATAATGAAGAGCGTTATACTTTGTATTTGAAACTCTTAAAAAGATTTTTTATTTTTGCACTTTTTACACTTTTTATCATAATGATAGTATCTGTTTTTCTTGCGGCAGGATTACATTTTAAAAATAGCAATCCCACTTATAGTACGATGATGCATATAAAAGAGTTTGTTTGGGTTTTTATACTGTTTAATATGATTTATATATATAAAAAATATAAAAATGCACTAATGGCATTCAAAGGAAATCTCTTGGTTGAAACACATGAGAATATTATATTGATAATAAGATATCTTGTTCCGATAATTTTATTTTTTGGACTCATAGCCGTATTTTTTGGAAACATAGTTAGGGGTTGGTAAAATTTGATAGCGCTTGGCTCAAATTCACAAACAAGAGCAAAGATTTTGAAAAATGTAGGTATTGAATTTATCGTCAGAGGGTGTGATTTTGACGAGAGCGCCATACAAGTAAAAAATCCGTCCGAGTACGTACATGAGATAACAAAATGCAAATTTGAAACTTATTTGAAAAATTATGTTCTTGATATGCCATTTGTTGTTGCAGATACAATAGTTTGTGTTAATAATGATATTCTTTTAAAAGCCAAAAACGAAGAAGATGCAAAAAGAATGCTAAAACTTCAAAGCGGTGAAGAAGTAAGTATCATTACATGCATGATGTACAAAAGTGAATATTTGGAATTTATGGATTTAAGTTCGACAAGATACGAATTTAAAAAGTTTGATGAAAAAGAGCTCGATAAATATTTAAAAAGCGGTGAGTGGTTTGGCAAAGCCGGAGCTTGTATGGTGGAGGGATTTTGTAAACCGTATATTCTAAGCGTTAATGGACTTGAGAGTACTGCTATGGGATTAAGCATAGAGAAGTTATTGCCGTTTTTAGGGTTAGATGATGTTGGAGTGTAAAAAACTTAAAATTTCAAATGGCGATATCAAGTTGCTTGATATATCGTTTAAACTCAATGGTTCACTCTCTCTTGTTGGGCAAAGCGGAAGCGGTAAGAGCTTGACTTTAAAAGCTGTTTTGGGATTGCTTCCAAAAAGTCTTAAATGCGAAATTGATTTAAAAAGTGATTTTGAACTTTCACTCGGAGAAAATGTAGCTTTTATACCGCAAAATCCTTTTACCGCGCTGTCTCCGATGACAAAAATATCAAAACAGTTTTTTGCGTCCGAAGTTAAGCAAAAAGAGTGCATAAGCATGGTGGGATTAGACGAAGAGTTGCTGGAGAGATTTCCCGCAGAACTTAGCGGAGGACAGCTTCAGCGCGTAATCATCGCAATGGCAATAGCGCAAAATCCGAAACTGCTCATGTTAGATGAGCCGACTACAGCGCTTGATTTTGATACGAAAGAGAAAATAATTGCGCTTTTGGAAAAATTGCATGAAGAGATGGGGTTTGAGATATTATTTGTAACACATGAATTATTTTTAGCAAAGAGACTTTGCAAAGAGTGTGTCGTATTGAAAAAAAGGTGTATAATAGAGAGCGGCAGCGCAGAAAAGTTGTTCAAAGCGCCGTCAAATGCTTATACAAAAGCTTTAATTGATGTTGAATTTGAAAGAAGGAGTTTTAGGCAATGACATTAGCAGGTAAAAAAATAAAAATTATCATAGTTTTTTTAGTTATTATAGTCGTATATTTTTCAATAGTTTTTGTCAACATATATCAAAATGCCTACTATCAAGCTTTTGAACTCATCAACTACAATCCGAAACTTACAACACAATTTTTTGATAAAAACGGTGAACTTATAGCAAATTATTTTGAAGATGAAAATAGACTTTATGTAAAATATGACGACATTCCATATCAAGTTGTGGAAGCGCTTGTGGCTATTGAAGATACGGTTTTTTTTGAACATATCGGTGTAAATGTAGAAGCTATTTTCAGAGCATTCCTTAAAAATATAAAATCTATGAAATACTCCGAAGGGGCAAGTACTTTAACGCAACAGCTTATAAAAAATACGCTCCTTACGCGAGAAAAGACAATGAAGAGAAAGTTAACCGAAGCTCTAATTGCGCTTATTATAGAACAGCATTTGACTAAAGAGCAGATAATGGAGCGGTATCTTAATCATATCTATTATGGGCATGGATATTATGGTATAAAAACTGCTGCTGAGGGGTATTTTAGAAAATCCCTCAATGAACTTACGCTGAAAGAAACAGCTATGTTGATTGGTATACCAAGACAGCCAAATGGTTATGATCCGACCAAACATTTAAACCTTGCAATTGCAAGAGCCAACAGTGTGCTTGGACGTATGAAAACTTTAGGCTGGATAAATGAAGATGAGTATAATATCGCTGTTGCACAGCAGCCTGTGATTTATAATGATACTTTGTCCAAAAATAAAGCTCCATATGTAGTTGATGAGGCAATCAGACAAGCAAGTTTGATGTATGATGATGTAAGGACAGGAGGATATAAAATATATCTTGGAGTTGATCTAAGAGTCCAAGAGTTAGCGCAGGAGGCTTTGGATTTTGGATATAAGAAAATATTTGAGAGAAATAAAAATGCAAATGAGAGTTTGCAAAATGGTGCTATTGTAGTTTCGGATAATTTTAACGGAGATATTTTAGCGCTTGTTGGCGGGCATAACTATTCAAAAAGCAGTTACAATCGTGCCGTTTTTGCTAACAGACAGCTTGGTAGCAGCTTTAAGCCGTTTTTGTATCAAATTGCATTGGATTTGGGATACTCTACAATGGATTTGATTCCTGATATCTCAAGAATTTATGCAAATGACAATAGTGAAAAAAAGTGGATTCCAAAAAATATTGGAGGTAGTTTTCAAGGATTGATAACCTTAAAAGATGCTTTAACACATTCGAGCAATCTTGCTACGGTAAATTTAGTATCAAGTGTAGGACTTGAAACTGTGTATAGAGAGCTCAACAGAATGGGCTTTAGAAATGTTCCAAAAGATGATTTATCTATCTCTTTAGGAAGTATTAGTGCTACACCTTTGGAATATAGTAAGTTTTATGGCATGTTTGCAAATGGTGGTGTGCTTATAGAGCCTGTAATTGTCAAAAAGATTATAAATAGATTTGGAGAAGAAAAAGTTTTTGAAAGTAAAAAAGAGAAGATTTTAGACCCTGCACAAAATTTTTTGATGATAGACATGTTGAAATCCGCAGTAGAAAAAGGCACAGGAAAAGCTGCTAAAATAAACGGTATAGAGATAGCAGGCAAAACGGGTACTTCAAATCAAAATGTAGATGCATGGTTTTGCGGAATAACTCCTGATATAAATGTAGTAATCTGGTATGGAAATGATGACAGTTCGCCTATGGCAATGAGTGAAGTAGGAGGCAGAACATCTGCGGCTCCATTTGCCTATTTTATGCAAAATTATATAAAATTTTATCCTGCAACAAGGCGTAAATTTACTATACCATCAGACGTTATACAAGCTGTTTATAATGGTGCAAATGAATATTTTACAACCAAATCGCCGATGCCTTCAAAAACAAGAATGACAACAAGCGAAGATAATGAACTAATGTTTTAAATTAAAATTATATACACAATTTTATTGCTCCGTTTTTAGCTAAACAGTTAGGAATTATGATATATAAATTTTGAATTTGTATTTTTTGTATAAATCGAATTTGCGCGAATTGGATTTTTTGACAAATGAACGGTTTTTATTTTGCATTATAATTACTCAAATAATCTTATTTTATATAGTTGATATTTTCACTCTTTCTTGGATAAAAAAATATAAAAATTCAAAAAGTATATGTTATAAAAAATGTTTTAAGCATGAAAAATAAAAATTCTTATTTTAGATTTCTCTTAATACTCTTTTTATCATTTTTACAGTTAATGTTTTGGCATTTTCTTTATTAAGTTTTATGCTATCAAAAGAGCTTTTATAAAAAAGTGATGAGTTGTGAAAAAGTCAAAAAACTTGCACAGTTTATCTGTTGGGAGACACTTTTGCTTCACTTGAATTTGGGTAAATTGCTTTTAAGAGTCTATAAAATTGATTTGCATTTGTTTTTTCGCCGATTTTATCAAACGAAATTGCAGTGTGATATAGAAGTTTTGGCATATAATCGGCTTTGTCGTAAAGTCCGGCACTTTTTTTGTATTGAACAATAGCTTCATTCCAATTTTCATCAAAATAAGCGATTTCACCAAGCACAAAATTGCTGCGAGCAGGTCTATGATTTCTTGATATTAACTCTTGAAAATATGGTTTTGCTTCATTGTAGTTCTTTTCTTCAAAGAGCTTTTCACCGCTTTTTAGTAGTTCTTCAGAACTCATGGATTTAAAATCAATATCGTTTTTGACTGCAGGCGTACTTGGCGTATGTATAATAGCGGCTTTGTTTTCCAAAGCAACTACTCTTTTTTCAAGTTCAATGTAATCAGCATTTGTTCTGTCAATCACTGATGCAATTTCTTCAAATACTTTTTTTACATTTTCTTGATTTATCAGTTCTATTTCACGGCTCTCTTCAACATATGCTTGTAAATCTTTCAAGTATACTTGTGAATCTTTTAAACCGGCTTTTAACTGCTTGATAGAAAGACTTGAATTTTCACTTTCTGTTTGAGCGGTTTCGCCAACGAGAGTTATTTTTCTATTGATAGAATCAAGCACAGAAGCTAAACCTTCTTGCCGTTCAATCATTTTATTAACTTCATTTCTTAAACTAAAAACTTCTTTATTGGCATTTTCAAATTTATTTATTTGATTTTTTAGATTTGACACTTCATTTTTTAAGCTCAAAATTTCCTTATTAGTATTTTCGAGTTTATCAATTTTGCTCAATAATTGCTTTAACTGTTTTTCGTTTTCTGTCAAACCATAATCAAGCCTTCCAGCATCAAATGCGGAAGGCTCTGACAATAAATAAGATATTGTAAATATAAATAGCAGAAAATATTTTTTCATCTACGGTTTATTGAAAAAGTTTAAAGTCTGCTCTTCTGTTTTTACTCCAGCATGTTTTTGCGGATTCCGTACAAGCAGGATTGCTTTCGCCGTAACTTACGATGGTTATCCTATCTTCACTAACTCCTTGAGCTACAAGTGCGTCTTTAACAGCTTTTGCTCTTTTAAGACCAAGTGCATAGTTGTATTCATCTGTACCCCACTCATCGCAGTTACCTTCGATTTTAACAGATAAACCTGCAGCTTCTGCTAAATTAAATAATTCGGCATTATCTTCAATAGCACTTTGTGCAGTTGGGTTTATATCAAATTGGTCAAAACCAAAATAGATACTTTTTGCATTTTGCTCAAGTCGTTCGACAACATTTGATAATACATTTGTGTTATCTGCAGTTTGAACTGTTGTTGCTTCAGCAGGTTGTGTTTGTGCATTTGTTGCAACACTATCTGTTTCTTGAGTACCGTCAACTATTCCTTGGGGTTCAATTGTTCCTTGAGTACCAACGTCAATAGTAGCTTTGTCAGCACAACCACTTAATAAAAACAAAACGGATATTGCACCGAAAAGTAAACCTTTGTTCATTTTGCTTCCACCTTATTAAAGTAAATTTGGACTCAATTTTATCATAGTTTTTTAAAAAAATTACCAATCGAGTGATTGAATTTTTCCAATATTTATGGGAAAATGAAAACTTTTATTTGAACCTAAGCGTATAATTCCCAAAGCGCTCTCTTTTGCATACTCTTTTATAAATAATACGCTTCCGCCATCTTGTGAAAAACGAGGGAATATATTTTTACCTGTAGATGTAAGTTGTCTTATTCTATTTGTTTTTGTAGATATAAGATATAAATTAAATATCTGATCTCCAAACTCACTTGCTTTGTCGCGTCCAGAGTAGACTATGTAGTTTTTATGAGCGGAAGCAGAACTGTTGTTTCTTCCGACGTAAACCATCTGTTCTACTCTGTCATCATCTATTTTTTTTGAGAAAACATTTGGATAGCCCAATCTGTCTGAAATAAAAACTACTTTTTCTTCATTATCTACAAAATTTCCACCTACATCTACGCCGCGATAATTTGTAATTCTGCTCAATTTTTTTGTTTCCAAATTATATAAATATATGTCCGGCTGCTCGTTTGGCGCCATTGTAAGTAAAAGTTTTTTTTCATCTGCGCTGACATCTGATACTATAAGCATTCCCTCACCGCTTATAACTTCTTCTCTTTGACCGCTCATCAATGATACTCTGTAGACAGTTGGTTTTTTACCGCTTATGCTTGTATAATAGAAATTATTTTGATTTTTATCAGCCCATTTCGGAAATACATTAAGTCCACCTTTTACGATAGTTTGCTGAAATGTCAAAGTATAGTCTGCTATAACTATTTCACTTTTTCCGGGATCTGTATTTTTTGCAAACAATACATACTTATCCATCCAATCAACAGACTCTTGTTTTGTATCTTTTACGACACTCATTATAATAGAGTGCGACATAAAAGGGTAGTGATCGACTTTTGATATCTTAAAACTTCTTTGGCTTATGAGATTGTTTGTTTTTGCACTTATGAGTTTTGTAGTTGCTATGACGGAGTTATCTATCTCTTCGGATAATTTATATCTTAATATGAAATCAGTTTTAGTATTTGTATTAACGCTATCACCAAATGATGAAATCTCATAAAACTCATTTACATCATAATATGTGGTGATTTTCAAATCAGCCACAAGCATTTTAAAAAGCTTTTTTCTAAGTTCGCTTCCGATAGCAGGCTCACTTGCATCTTGTACTTGAATAACGGGGGATTTATCCATTCGTTTGACTATCTCTACAGTTGCATCAGCCGCAAAAAGTGTTACTGTGCAGATTAAAAATATAAGTAATTTTTTCATGAAATTTACTCCATTAAATCTTTAAAAATTATTTTCATGCTAAATTCTCCATTGCCTTCATACGGAGGAAAAGACTCTTTTAGCATCTCATCTAAAAAGTTTTCAAGTTTTAGATTGAAATCACTATTATACGATAGCGTTACTATAGAATAACTAAAACTGCCGGCATTGTCTATTTTTATCTCAACTTCGGCTTGTGCACCTGAAGATGTATACATAGTTTCTTGCCACTTTTCATCTAAAATATCTTGAATTTTGCCTATAAATGGGTCATAAATGCCTGATTTTACTTGTGTCATCGTGTGTGTGCGCTGTTGTTTGAACTCTAATTTGTCAAGGATTTTACTTACATTTTCTTGTTGATTGGTGTTGTTGCCGTCTATTCTGCTTGGAGTTAATTGTTTTGGAGCTCCTTGCTGTTTTAATTTTGTTTCATCTATAGTTTTAAACAGATCTTGAACTCCCACAGTTTGCGTTTTAACCGAAGCTGGAGTTGGTGCAACAGGCTGCTGCTTTGGTTTAATAGTTGTACTGCTTACTTTGATGGTAAGTTCCTCTTTGGGAGCATCAATCAGCATTATATTTAAAACATCTTTTTTACTTGTGAAGCGCTGCATAAAAATGTTGGATTTGCCTATGAAGTACGAAAGTGAGCAAAACATAAATACATAAAGAGCAAGCGATATGTAAAATCCGGTTAGATAATATCTATTTTCGGCAACCACAATAAGCCTTTTACCCGTTTGTTTCTAAAGCCACCTTAAGAAAGCCGGCATCTTTGATAGCTTTCATGACATGCATGACATCATTATACAGTAGTCCTCTGTCGGCTTTAATATAGATTGTAGTCTCTTTATTGTATTTATTTGCTATCAATATCATATTGTCCGGAAAATTATTCAGTGTAAATTTATCTTTGCCTATGTATACATTCTTTGCTTTGTCTATGCGTATCTCAAGAGGCGGTATTTTCTTCATAGAGGCTGTTTTTGAACCATCCGGCAAGGTTATTGTTTCTTCAAAAATCATTGCCGGAGTTGTAACCATTAAAATAGCAAGCAAAACAAGCATAATATCAACAAGGGGCGTTATATTAAGTTCAGGTTTCTCATCCCAGTCTATCGACATTTTTATAGCCTATTTAGCTGTTTTGAGCTAGAATCAAATCTATTTGACGCTGGATATATGCTACAACATCATATCCTTTGCGTTTTAAAATTATATGAAACGTATATGCGGGAATTGCTACAAATATGCCGCCTGCTGTTGCTACTAAAGCTTCACTGATTGCCGGTGCTATGATGCTTAGGCTTGCATTTGAGGATTGCCCAAGCTTGCCGAATGTTTCAAGCACAGATACTATCGTTCCAAAAAGTCCTATAAACGGTGATGTAGAAGCGATAATAGACAACCACGAAAGCCCAACCGTTACATTTTTTTCTGCTACATTTTTACAAACCAGTAAAAGTGAATTTGATGTATTTTGAGCTACAAATTTACTTAAAATGGAACTGTTTTTTGGTATTTTTGCTCCAAGTAACATTTTTTCAAGGGAGTCTTGCTCTCTCTTTTTCCATGCGGATAGATACAAATATCTTCCTATAAAAATCGTGAATGTAAGCATGAAATAAAAAGAGAGCCACCCTAAAACAAATATAGTAATAGGGTGACTGTTTGAGATATAAGTAAAAAGTGAGCCAATCATAGATTAGTATGCCTTTTTTGACACAGAATCTACTTTTGCCATAGCAAGCGCAACATTTGAATCGCTCATGCTTTGAATCAATTTCCTTGCTTTCTCTAAAGATACAGCTATTTCACTTTCGTTGTCTCCGCCGATAGCCACAGCACCGTCAGCTAAAACAGTGACTTTGGTCTCTTCAACTTTTACAAATCCCCAGTTTATAGCAATAGATTCTTTTTTGCCATCATCAAGCTCTATGTCTATGACTCCAACTTTTAATGACGTCAGCAGTGCGGCATGACTTGGCAAAACTCCAAATTCGCCTTCGCTTCCTGGGAATGTTACTGATTTTACATTGCCTGAAAAGATAAGACCTTCAGGAGTAACAATCTCTAAATTTGTTGTATTCATAATAAACCTTTTTAGGCTTGTGCTTTTATTTTTTCAGCTTTTGCTATAGCTTCGTCAATGTTACCTACCATATAAAACGCATTTTCCGGCAGATCATCATATTTTCCTTCTATAATGCCTTTGAAACCTGCGATAGACTCTTCAAGCGTTACATATTTTCCGGCACTTCCCGTAAATACTTCGGCTACGAAAAATGGTTGGGATAAAAATCTTTCTATCTTTCTCGCTCTATCAACTACCAATTTGTCTTCCTCACTAAGTTCGTCCATACCTAAAATTGCGATGATATCTTGCAAGTCTTTATATTTTTGCAAAATTGCTTGAACTCCGCGTGCAATTTTATAATGCTCTTCACCTATAATTTGAGGATCAAGCACTCTTGAAGTAGAATCAAGCGGGTCAACGGCAGGGTAGATACCTTTTTCGGCTATGCTTCTGCTTAAAACCGTCTTAGCGTCCAAGTGTGAGAAAACAGTCGCAGGAGCAGGGTCTGTCAAGTCGTCTGCAGGAACGTAAATCGCCTGAACTGAAGTGATAGAACCTTTTTTAGTTGATGTAATTCTCTCTTGAAATCTTCCCATCTCACTTGCAAGTGTAGGCTGATAACCAACAGCTGATGGTATTCGCCCAAGAAGAGCTGACATCTCTGAGCCTGATTGTGAAAATCTGAAGATATTATCTATAAACATCAACACATCAAGTCCAAGTTCATCTCTAAAATATTCGGCTATCGTAAGACCTGTAAGCGCTACTCTGTTTCTTGCTCCAGGTGGCTCATTCATTTGTCCATAGCAGAGGGCTACTTTGTCCAAAACGTTGGACTCTTTCATTTCATGATAAAGGTCGTTTCCTTCTCTTGTTCTTTCACCAACTCCCGCAAATACGGAATAGCCGCTGTGTTTAAAAGCAACATTGTGAATAAGTTCCATAATAATAACTGTCTTTCCAACTCCAGCGCCTCCAAAGAGTCCTACTTTTCCGCCTTTTGAATATGGTGCCAATAAGTCTACAACTTTTATGCCCGTTTCAAATATTTCCGATTTTGTACTTTGCTCTTCAAACGGAGGGGGATCACGGTGGATAGACCATCTGTTTTCACTTTGTATCTCTTCTCCGCCGTCAACAACATCTCCGATAACATTCACTATACGTCCGAGAACTTTTTCTCCAACAGGAACACTGATAGGATTTCCGGTTGCTATTGCTTCTACGCCTCTGGTTAGACCTTCGGTCATATCCATAGCGATAGTTCTAACTCTGCCGTCTCCCAAATGTGCCGCAACTTCAAGCACAAGCTTTGTTGCTTTTCCTTCGACAGTATAATTTACTACAATTGCTTCATTTATTTTAGGCAGCTCGTCTTTAAAATCCACATCTACTACCGGACCTAAAATTTGGCTAACAACTCCACTCATAGAATATTTCTCCTTATATTACTTAACTCAATTATTTCATAGATTCCATACCACTGATAATCTCTATAAGTTCAGTGGTAATAGACTCTTGTCTTGCTTTGTTATAAGCTATCGTCAAATGACGAACCCTCTCTTTTGCATTATTTGTTGCATTATCCATAGCTTGCATTCTAGCGCTGTGTTCAGCTGCCAATGAATCTATAAGTGCATAATACATATTGTATTCAAGATACTTTTTCATTAACTCTTCGACTATTGCCTTATCGCTTTCAGCTTCTATTTCCAGCAGTGATTTTGATTCGCTGATTGTCTGTTTTTCATCATTTTTTGGGGCTTCTACGGGTAACACGTCAATTATTTTCAGTTCTTGAGATATCATATTTAAATAACCGTTATAAACTAAAATAATTTTATCGGTCAAATTTTCAGAAAAATCTTTAACGGCGTCTTCTATAATTTCCTGTGATTTTTTGTAATTTGGCGATGATGATACACCGGTATATTTTTCCAAAAGTTCCGTATCTTTAAATGTGAAATAGTCAATTCCTTTGCGTCCTACTGCACGCAGCCTAACTTTCACATTGGCAGTTTTAAACTCGTCCATTAGCCTTTTTACAGCTTTAATAGTTTGCACATTAAAACCTCCGCAAAGTCCTTTGTCGGCTGTTATAAATATGATATCTACGATTTTTGGTTCGTTATTGAGTTTAAAAAATTTACTGTCTATATTACCCGCTTTATATTGTGAAAGCTTATAAGAGATTTCAGAGAGCATTTCATTGATTTTATTTGCATATACTCTTGACTGCCTTGCTACCTCTTCGGCTTTGCGCAATTTCGCAGTAGATACAAGCTTCATCGCACGCGTTGTTTTTTGCGTGTTTTGAACGCTTTTTATCTTTCTTTTTATCTCTTTAAGATTTGACATACTCTATCCTTTAACTGCAAAGGTAGTTTTAAAGTCATTCAATGCTTTTTTCAAGGTATCTTCAATGTCTTTATCAAGAACTTTTTTAGTTCTTATTTGCTCTAAAATATCAGGATATTTTGCTTCGATAAACGGATACAGCTCATTTTCAAATTTGCTTATATCGGTAATTGCAACATCATCTAAAAATCCTTTGGCACCCGCATATACGATAATAACTTGTTTTTCAACAGCAAGCGGAGAGTATGGAGGCTGTTTTAAAAGCTCAACCATTCTTTGTCCGCGCTCAAGTTGTTTACGGCTTGCTTCATCCAAATCGCTGGCAAATTGCGCGAATGCCTGCAATTCTCTATATTGTGCCAAGTCCAATCTTAGCGTACCCGAAACTTGTTTTGTTGCTTTGATTTGCGCCGCTCCGCCTACGCGCGATACAGACAAACCAACGTTGATGGCAGGACGGATGCCTGAGTTAAACAAGTCTGTCTCAAGGAATATCTGTCCGTCTGTTATGGATATAACGTTTGTAGGGATATATGCCGAAACGTCACCTGCTTGTGTTTCTATGATAGGAAGCGCTGTTAGTGAACCGGCTCCTAATTCATCATTTAATTTTGAAGCTCTCTCCAATAATCTTGAGTGAAGATAAAATACATCGCCAGGATATGCTTCGCGTCCTGGGGGTCTTCTTAATATCAATGACATTTCACGGTAAGCAATAGCATGTTTTGTCAAGTCATCATAAATAATAAGCGCATGGCGTGAGTTATCTCTGAAATATTCACCCATCGTAACGCCTGCATATGGAGCAAGATATTGAAGTGCTGCCGAATCGCTCGCACCTGCATTTACGATGATAGTATAATCCATAGCTCCATGCTCTTCAAGTTTTTTAACAACTTGTGCTACCGTTGACTGTTTTTGTCCGATAGCTACATAGATACATACGACATTTTGTCCTTTTTGGTTGATGATTGTATCTATCGCCACAGTTGTTTTGCCGGTTTGTCTATCTCCGATGATAAGCTCTCTTTGTCCACGTCCTATCGGAACAAGCGCGTCAATAGCTTTGAGTCCGGTTTGAAGTGGTTCATGAACAGATTTTCTTGCCATAATACCTGGAGCTTTCTCTTCAACAAATCGCGTCTCTTTTGCTTCGATAGGACCTTTGGCATCTATCGGGTCTCCAAGAGAATTTACTACGCGTCCGATAATAGAATCTCCCACGGGTACTTGTAAAAGTTTACCCAATCTTTTTACAGATGAGCCTTCATATATGCCGTCACTTTTACCAAGTACAACTATACCTACGCTCGACTCTTCAAGATTAAGAGCCATGCCTCTTTCACCGTTTTCAAATTCTACCATTTCACCAGCCATGATGTTGTTTAATCCATAAACATTTGCCACGCCGTCCGCTACTGCTATAACTTTACCGGTTTCCTCAACATTTACGCTGAGATTAAAGTTTTCAATCCTCTCTTTTATGATAGAGCTGATTTCATCTGCCTTAATTTTAGTTGCCACTTTTATTACTCCTTAATTTTTTAATTATATTGCTTTAAGTATATGCTCTGTCATTTGAGCTTTTAGTCTGTCAAGAGAAAAACTTGTTTCTACGCCGATGTTGTCAATTTGAATCTTTATGCCCGAATATTCCGATTTACATGTATCAAAATCGATTTGTGCATCAAATCTTTTACTGAAACTTTTTTGCAGATTTTCTATTTGTTCTTTATCTACATCAAAACCAGCATAAATTTTTCCGTTAAAGCGATTGTTTTTGAGAGATATTTGAAATTCTAACTCTTTAAAAATTGCTTTTAGTAATAAAAGTCTTTTGTTCTCCCCCAAAAGCTTTATAAAATTTACCAGTCTTTTATCATTATTTTTCAACAAAGAGATTACAAAATCTGTTTTATTTTTTTTACTGATATCAGGAGATGAAATGATGGTAGTAAATTTTGATGAAGCAAAAGCTTGGCTTAGGCTTTTTAATTCATCTGTCAAATCAGTTAACTCTTTGGCATCAAAAGACTCCAAAAGAGCCTTTACATATCTTTTTGCTATTTTCATTAAGCTACCTTTTTGAGAATAATATCTACAAACTTATTGCGGTCAATTTTGATGGAATCCGCACTGAATAACCCTTCAAGTACTTCACTTACAACTTGACGTACCATTTTTCTGCGCTCTATATCTATCTGATCTTTGTGAGATTTTTCAAGATTTTCAAGCTCTATTTGCAAATCGGATTTTATTTTTTCAAGCAGCATTTCGCTCTCTTTTTGCGAAGTTGCAAGAAATGCTTTAGCATTTACCTTTGCTTCTTCGAGCTTTTCAAGAGCTATGTTTTTTTGATTTTTAGACTCTTTGAGTTTTTCTTGAATAGCATTCAATCTATCGGCAATGGAGCTTTTTCTGTTTTTAAAAATATTTTGTATTTTAAACTTGCTTACCAAAAGATAATAAAACAATCCGGCAAAAAGGAAAAAATTGATTAAACGTTGAAATATATCCGTATTTTCCGTGCCGCTTGCAAAAGACAGTATCGGAATCATCAAAAGTACAACATATCTTAACATAAGCTTCTCCTATATTTTGCTAAGTTTTGCTTTGATAGCCTCTTTGTAAAGGGGCAACTGACCGTTTAGAGCATTTTTAAGCTCTTTTTTCTCTTTTTCAAGAGTTTTGATAAACTCATCATATTCTGCTTCGAGTTTGCTCTTTCTCTCTTTTATTTTGGCTTCGGATTCGATTTTTTCTTTAGCCAAAAGGTCTGCTCTCTCTTTTGCAGCCTGGTTTTTAGCCTCAAGTATTATTTTGTTGGCTTCCTCATAATAAACGCTGGTATCGTCTGAATTTTTGGTTGCATTTTCCAAATCTTTTTTTATGAGAGTGTCTCTATTGTCCATGAAGTTGAGCAGTGGCTTGTAGAGAATTTTATTGAGTATGACCAACAAAGCTAAAAATACAATAGCTGTTGAAAATATCAATGTAAGATACATATCCAGCATAGGGCTTTCTCCTTAATTTTTAACAACCGATGATTTCAATCGGTTTTGTTATCTTTATTTATAAAATTATAAAAATGAATTTTAAATTTTAACACTTCAAATAAAAAAATTTTATTAAATTTTTTATACAAAAATTATTCCAAACGTTCTATAAGTTCCAAAAATTTTTCTATTTGCTGTGTATTTTTAAAATTTATAGTTAAAGAATCTCTATTTATCTTTGCTTTTAATCCGAAATTAGTGATTTTTGTGTGTAAAGTTTGCAAAGATGAATTGGCTTGAATCTCTCTTTTTTGTTTTTTGGAAGATGATGGGTTGACTTTAAGCTGTTTGACAAGATTTTCAGTTTCTCTTACGCTTAAATGTTGTCCTAAAATGGTATTTACTATAGTCTCTTCGTCAATCGCATCAAGTCCTACGATAACTTTTGCATGTCCTTGCGATATCTTATTTTCGGCTATTAACTGCTTGGTTCTTTCGGAAAGTGATAAAAGTCTGATAGTATTTGTAATCTGCGCTCTGGATTTATGTATAATCTCCGAAAGCCCGTCTTGGGTTATATTGTATTCGTCTATAAGCTCTTGATATGCCCGTCCAAGTTCTATCGGGTTTAAATCCTCTCTTTGAATATTTTCGATAAGAGCTAATTCGCGCAGTTTTTCGGACTCATAATCGGCAACTATCGCTTTTATGGTATCAAATCCAGCTATTTGGCTTGCACGCAAACGCCTCTCACCTGCTAAGAGCATAAAACCATTCTCTTTTTTTATTACTAAGATAGGCTGTAAAAGTCCGTGTTTTTTAATAGATGATGCTAAATCTCTTAAAGCCTCTTCTTTAAAAACACTTCGTGGCTGATATGGATTTGGTATAATTTGACTTATATCTATTTCCTGGATACGAGAATTGTCTTGTTGAAACTCTTGTCTGTAAGCCTCTTCTACGTCTTCAAAAATAGCTCCGAGACCTCTTCCTAATGCTTTTTTTGCCATATATTAACTCGCCAGGATAGATTTTGCCAAATCTTTATAAGCAACGGAGCCTGGAGATTTGTCATCATATAAAATAATCGGTTTTCCAAAACTTGGAGATTCTGCGAGTTTAACATTTCTTGGTATCACAACAAAAGTTTTATCGCCGTCCATAACAAAAAGTTTGTTTTTAAAATGTTGTTGCAAGTCGGCAAAAACCTGACGTGAAAGGTTATTTTGAGTACTGAACATAGTCGGTAAAAAACCTCGTATTTCCAAAGCAGGATTTATGGTTTTTTTAATAAGTTTTACGGTATTTAATAGTTGCGCCAATCCTTCAAGAGCATAAAATTCGCATTGAATCGGGATAATAACCGAATCAGCCGCACTTAGAGCATTAATGGTGATACTGCCAAGAGCTGGAGGAGAGTCTACCAATATAAAATCATAATTTTCTTTTATTTCATCTATGGCGTGTTTTAGTATAAGCTCTCTGCCTCTTGTGTCATTATCGTAAAATTCTTTTTCAACTCCAACTAAACCGATATTGGAAGGTGCTATGGATAGATTGTCTATCTCTGTTTTTAATATAATTTGAGAAAGTTTTTTGCGTCCTATAAGAACATGGTAGATATTAAATTCGTAATTATTTCGGTTAAACCCAAGACCTGTAGTTGCATTTGATTGAGGGTCTGTGTCAATTAGCAAAACTTTTTTGCCAGCTATTGCCAAAGAAGCAGATAAGTTAACAGCAGTAGTTGTTTTTCCAACTCCGCCTTTTTGGTTGGCTACAGTAATAACTTCGCTCATCTTAAACTATACACCTTCTTGCCTTCTATCTCTATTGATCCGTCTGGGTGCAGTCTTGCTTGTGCTAAAGAGACCGGTTTGCCGTCTATATGAACACAAAAATTTTGACTGAATTGGAATTCTAACTTATATTTACTAAAAATCTGCTTCCACGAAGGAAAAATTTTTAAAGACGGTATAAAATTATTCACAAGCTCATGTGAACTCATTGGTACATCAAGTATGCCATGCTCTTT
>JAIROK010000024.1 GCA_031257555.1 Campylobacteraceae bacterium
TCAATCAAAAGCTGTTCTTTCTCTTTTATGAGCCGCTCTTTGTCTTTATTGAGTTCTGAATTTGTCGCTTTGAGTTCTTCTATCTGCGAAATCAAAAGATTGATATACCGCTCGTCGGGTACTGCGGTTTTTTTGAGAGTATTTGCATTTTTGGCAGATAACGGAGATTTGGCTTGTTCGTCTTCTAAAAGTATGTATCGCTCGTTATTTTCCTGCACGCTTTTAAAAGAACCGCGCCTAATGCGGTTATAAACAGCCTCTTTTGTTATCCCAAGCTCATCGGCAGCATCGGCTACTGTTAGTTTTCTCATCGCGCTAACCTTTTGTTTGTTTGCGCGTTATTATAGCAAAACGGCATAAAATAGCCCTAAAAGAGCTAACGGATTTTAATCGTTTGACTGTCAAAACATATCAGCAAACCAGCCAAAATATCGGCAGTTAGAAGCAAAATGGTTAACAGCTAACGGTTAGCTCCGCCAACGGCTCGCATGTTATTTGTAACGATTATAAAAAAATCATCTTTTGAGACTATTTTTTTAAGTTATTTGCCAATGTAGTGTGCTAAAATACCGCATTTCATGAAAAGGCTTTAAATATGAATATTGAAAATTCAAATAATCCGCAAATACTTAAAAATACGCCGTTTGAATTCAGAGGCAACGCTTTGGATTTCTTCGCAATCTGGTTCGTTAATGTGGTACTTACCATTATAACGCTTGGCATCTATGGGGCATGGGCAAAAGTGAGAAACAATCAATACATATACGGCAACACTTTTTTGGGCAATCACTCTTTTGAGTATACGGCAAATCCTGTTAAAATTCTCATAGGAAGATTGATAGTGCTTGGAGTTTACGCTGTGTTTTTTACAACTTATCTATTGGGTTATTTTCAAGCAGCATTTGTAATTCTTGCCTTGTTTGTGCTTTTAATGCCGCTTCTTATCAGACAAGCTTTGATTTTTAGAGCAAAATATACAAGATTTCATGGGCTTAACTTTAGATACAAAGCAACCGTCGGCGATTTTTACAAATTTTTTCTGCTGCACGGTTTTTTAAATCTCATAACGATATTTATCATATTTCCGTTTACGTATAATAGATTTAAAAAACTACTCATCAACAATACATATTACGGAAACAGCAATCTCTCTTTTTATGGCGGGGCAGAGAAATTTTTCTTTGTTTATTATATAAAAACATTGATTTTGAGTCTTGCATTTTCCGTCATACTCGGAATACTTATAGCTATTGCGGTACCTCTTTTGAAAACGGTATCTCCTGCGGGCGCGTTTTTGATGATAGTAGTTTACTTTGCGGCGATAACTTTTTCATTTGTGCTTCAAGGATCGCTCGATGCATGGATAGGAAGGGTTGTGTACAACGATACCTCCATTGAAGAGTATAAAATGCTAAACGAGTGGAGTGCGCCTAAACTTTCTTGGATATATCTAAGCAACTTTTTTGCCGTAGTGTTTTCTCTTGGATTGTTATATCCATGGACAAAGATTAGAATGATAAGATACAAACTTGAAAATATGGGTTTTGAAACTCTTAATTTGGATGTATTTGCAGGACAGATAGAACAAAACAGAAGCGCTGTCGGCGAAGAAGCGGCGGACTTTTTTGATTTTGATATAGGTTTTTAAACGGAGATTTTTTGAATTTCACGCAAAACTTTAGCGCGTACTATTTTAACGGCGTATCATCAGCTCCAAAAAATGTGACTTTGGAGCTGCATGATAGATTTGTGCGGATACAAGAGCTTAATCTATCATACGATTTTAAAGATATCGAGGTAGGAGTAAAGCTTAAAAACACCCCGCAGAGTATAAATTTTTCCGACGGCTCATACTGCGAACTCAAACCTAATGATTTTTTCTCCCTGCCAAATAGCAGCAAAGATAAGCTCATCTTAAAAATAGAATCAAAAATGAGATATGCTCTGTTGGCGTTTATAGTACTTGGCGCATTCACAGCGTTTTGCTTAACTTACGGCGCTGAAATGTTGGCAAACACATTAGCCCCGCAAATCCCAAAAAACATAGCAGAAAAGATGAGCACTCAAGCGTTTGAATTTTTAGATGAAAATCATATGTCCCAATCAAAATTGGACAACAAAACGCAAGATTTTATAAAAAGACGGTTTGATAAACTTTTGAATAAAAATGCTGATTTTACGCTGCATTTTCGCAAATCAGAACTTCTCGGCGCAAACGCATTTGCACTGCCAAATGGCGATATTATTCTTCTTGATGACTTGGTAAAACTTGAAGAAGATGAAGAGTTTAACGGCATTATTGGCGTTTTAGCGCATGAAAGCGGTCATATCGTCCATATGCACGGTCTTAAAGCATTAGTAAAAACTTCCATCTCATCTGCGCTTATAGGTTATCTTAGCGGGGATTTTTCAGGATTTACAACAACATTTGCAACAACTGCGATTGACGCCAAATATTCGCGCGACTACGAAAACGAAGCGGATTTATATGCTATAGAAATGATGAAAAACAATAATATATCTACAAAATATATGGCAGATTTGTTTGATGCCATGGTCAAAAAATCCGAAGAACAGTCAGAATACTCCATACTAAGTTCGCATCCTGCAATGGAAGAGAGAATAAAAAAATTTAGAGAAGATGAAAATAGCCAAGGGATAAACCCTTAGCTATTGCGTGATTAGAGTCTTGACTCGTATCTGCGCAGCATGTAAAGTTTTTTGAGCATCTTT
>JAIROK010000029.1 GCA_031257555.1 Campylobacteraceae bacterium
GATAAAATTTCCCAGTTTCCAAAATGAGCCGTTATAAATATGATGCCGTTTTTATTATTGCTTGCAGCTTTGTATAGTTTTGCCGATACTTCATCCGCATTAATGATGAAATCCTCCAAGCGTTTTTTGTTTGTAAAGAGTAAAAATATCTCTGCTGTAGTTTTAGCCGTGCTTTTAAAGCATGCTTTTGCAAGGTCATAAATCTCTTTTTTGTTTTTTTCGGGATATGCGGATGTTAGATTTGAGATAGTTAAAATACGTCTTTTTTTGAGTATGAAAAATAGCAAAACGGCAAAAAAATTGAACATACCGTATACGAAAGATATAGGCAGGATTTTAGACAATTTCATAAAAAACAGAACGATTAAATACTCTATCTTTTGCATTTTTGAAAGCCTTTGGCTGAAGATATGGGGTATAATTGTACAAGAAAAAACCAAAAGGATAATTTAATGATTTGCGTGTTTGACTGCGAGACTATTCCCGACTTTAATCTATTGCGGGACATTTTTGGATTAGAAGGAGATGATGCAAAAGTGGCGTCTATTGCCATGAAAGAGCAAAAAGAGAAGAGCGGGAGCGATTTTTTGCCTGTAGCATTTCATCAAGCTGTTGCTATCTCGGCGGTTATTGCCGATGATTTTGGAATGTTTATAAGGGTTAGTAGTATGGAGGGCAAAAGTGAAAAAGAGTTATTAAGTTCGTTTTTATCTTTTATAGACAGAAAAAATCCCAAACTTATAAGTTTTAACGGACGCTCTTTTGACATGCCGATGCTTTTAACGCGCGCTATGCGCTATAACTTATCGTGTCCTGCTTACTTTGATACCGACAATAAAGAGCTTGGAAAAAGTAAATGGGACAGTTACAGATACCGCTACAGCGATAGATTTCATGTGGATTTATTGGATCATATAAGCGATTTTGGAGCAGTGAGGGGATTAAAACTTGACCATCTTTGCACTATGTCCGGACTTCCGGGGAAATACGATGTAAGCGGCGATCAAGTGATGGATCTGTATCTTAAAGGAGAGATTGAAAAGATAAAGGAGTATTGCGAGAGCGACACTTTGAATACATATTGGCTATATCTTAAATATGAGCTTTTGAGAGGAAATATAACTATCGAAGATTATAAGCGTTCCATTTTTGTTATGAGTGAGAAGATGCCGACACACAGAGGGTATAAAAAAGTTTTTGCGGATGCTGTAAAGCAAGAGCTTGAAAGTTATATTATTTAAAATAATATTATTTATATTAAATTTTTATTTTTACATAATTTTTTGTTTTGTATAATGCAAAACATTTTTAAAAGAAAGGGGAAGTCTGCATGAAAAAAATCTTATTCATGTTGATGCTTTTAGTTGTCTCTTTGTTCGCAAAGATTGATATAAACAGCGCAGATGCTAAAGCGCTTACTGCGATCAAGGGGCTTGGTGAGAAAAAAGCCGAAGCTATCGTGGAGTATCGCGATAAAAACGGTAAATTTAAAAGTGCCGATGATCTTTTGAAGGTCAAAGGTATCGGTAAAAAACTTTTAGAGACGATTAAAGAAGAGGTAGAGGTCAAGTAGACCTTTACCCAAATACATTTTTTAAATTATTATTAGCTACAATATCAGTTTTTGAAACAAATTCTGCGTGTTAAAGGGTAATTGATGGGTTTTTCAAATAATTCTGCCAAAGTGTCTAAAAATCTTTATATTTTTGCTTTAATATTTTTTGCTTTTATTTTTTCATCATTTGTCAGGCTGACATGGGTATATCAAATGGATACTTCTGACAATGATAGAATGCGTTGGAATGGCGAGTTCATGGTTACTACCAACGATTCTTACTATTGGGCTGAAGGAGCAAGGGATTTAATATTATGTGATAAAGCCAATACAGGCAAAGGGGAATATTATCAAGAAAATTGCCATCAAGAGTTTGATTTGTCTCCCGTAGGTGAATCATTGCCGCAATTAACATATCTTCTTTATAAAATACTTCCATTTTCTCTTGAGACAATAATGTTTTATCTTCCGGTATTTGGAGCCTCTTTGGTCGTTATACCAATAATCCTCATAGGACGCGGATTTAATTTAACATTAGCGGGATTTATCGCAGCATTAATTGCAAGTATAGGTGTAAGTTATTATTCGCGCAGCGTGGTTGGTTATTATGATACGGATATGTTAAATATCCTATTTCCAATGCTTCTTGTCTGGTCAATCTCTTTGGCATTAAAAACGAAAGAGAAAAAATATCTGCTTTTAAGCGGTCTTGAGATAGTAGTTTACAGATGGTGGTATCCTCAAAGCTATTCATTAGAGTTTTCGTTTTTTGGTCTCGTTGCAATTTATACAATATATATGCTAATAGTAGAAAACAGGTCTGTTCAAAATAGAAAACTAAAAATATCGGAAATTTTCTTTTTAAAACAAAATGTATCAAATTATCATCTTTTATCTATTATGTTAATAGGCATGATGGGTGCACCTTTTATTGTAAGATTTATAGGTGTGATAGCGTTATATTTTATAGCTTTTAGAAAAGAGTTTGAAAAGTTTGCTTTATATATACTTATAGTCTCTATCGCTGCTTTTTTCATAACGGGCGGTATAAATCCGATATTGGATCAATTAAATAATTATATTTTTCAAAGAGATGGTACTATCGCTGCCGAAGAGCTGCATTTTTTCTCTGTAACACAAACTATAGTGGAAGCTCAAACGGTTACTATATCGGATATTGCAAATAGAGTAATTGGAAGCAAATTTTTATTTGCAATAGCTATTGGAGGATATGGATTGCTATGCTTAAGACAGCCTGCCATGCTTCTTATGCTGCCCCTTCTTGGACTTGGAATCATGTCGTTTAAAGGAGGACTTCGTTTTGCTATGTATGCTACTCCTGTTATAGCGTTTGGAATAGGATTTTTTATTTTTAGATGTGCGGAATTATTGCAAAAGTATATTGAAAATAAAAAAATAGCTTTTGTATCAGCTGCTATTTTTGTATTTGCTGCAACGATTTATATATTAAATCCTCTTGTAGAAAATGGTTGGAATTATAGAACAGGAACAGTTTTTACTCAAGATGAGGTTAGGCTTATAGAAGATTTTGGAAAAAATGTAAACAGAGAAGATTATGTGATTACATGGTGGGATTACGGATATCCGATACGTTACTATGCTGACGTGAAAACACTTGTTGATGGCGGAAAACATAGTGGAGATGTTAATTTTGCACCAAGTTTTATTCTCTCGCATGATCAAAAAAGTGCTGCTAATTTGGCGAGGCTTGATGTTGAATATACTGAAAACAGATTTTTGGCAGAAAAGACAAATCAAAGCAAGTCAAAAGAGGATAAAACACAACTGCCAAGCAATAATATAGCATGGATAATGAAAGAGTACGGTTTTAAGGATTCAAATAATTTTATAGCATCTTTAAAAAAAGATATAAATTTACCAAATAAAACAAGAGACATATATCTCTATTTGCCATTTAGAATGATAGATATATATCCTACTATTATGAGATTTAGTTATCTTGATTTAATGAGCGGAAAAAGTATCAGACAGCCATTTTTTCTTGTTTCAAAAGGAGCTAAAGATATGGGAAATACTTTAAATTTAGAACAAGGATTTTTCATAGACAAACAACAAGCTCTTTTGGTAGCACCCAATAAGCAAGCATATCCGCTAAGACGACTTGTACACGCGGAATATCAGCAGGGTGGTTCTAAAACAAGTATTAATGAACTACGATATGATGGCATATATACTTTGATAAATTTGCAAACTTACGGCATATTTTTGGTGGTTGATGAGGCTATGTATAACTCTGTTTATGTGCAATTATTTTACCTAGAACAGTATGACCGTGATCTATTTGAGTTGGTTGCTGCAAATCCGTATGGTAAATTTTTCAAGTTAAAGATATAAAATGCGCCATATTTTTAGAGAGTATGATATCAGGGGTATTTTTGGGCAAGAGTTGAATGAGAAAAGCGTCAAAGCAATCGGATTTTTTCTTGGGAAAAAGATATTAAAAATAGGCTCAACCGTTGGCATCGGGTA
>JAIROK010000037.1 GCA_031257555.1 Campylobacteraceae bacterium
CTTTTGCAAGATGAAGCCGAAAAGGCGCTTTATGAAGCATATACCAAGACGGCATCCAAAGAGTATGGAAATTTTGACGAACAGTTAAGGGCGCTTTTTGCTTTAAAACCGTTTATAGACGCATTTTTTAATAATGTCATGGTGAATGTGGAAGACCAGAAAATCAAACAAAACCGCTTAAATATCATAGCTTCTATCTACAAAGCGTTTAAATCTATCGCTGATATTAAAGAGATAAGTATATAAAGCTTTTGTATTGTTTTATATAAATATTAATTATTATACTTTAATTTAATATTTCTTGATAAAATTAATTATATTAAGAAATATTAAGCCAAGGAAAAAAATTGAGTAGTAAATTGTTGAAACCTGTTATGAAAAGCTATTGGTTTATTTTTATGATAAGCCTCTATTTTTCTTTTGTATTAAATATAAGCTTTTGGCGTTTTATGGCTGATAATATTGAAATAACAAATTTTGGAACCATATGGTTTGCTTTATCGCTGCCATTTTTCATATTTGTACCTCTATATATTGTTTTTAATATTTTTTTGACACCCTATCTTGCCAAACCTATATCTATATCGCTACTTTTGATATCCTCTGCTGCTAACTATTTTATGTATGCATATGGAGTTTATATCGACTCCGATATGATAACAAATGTTTTTGAGACTACTGCAAGAGAAACTTTTGACCTAACAACACTCTCGTTTTTTGTTAGTGTTTTTATAACGGGAGTTATTCCTTCAATTATCATTTTTTTTATGAAAATAGAGTATAAAACTTTAAAAACAGAACTTAAAATACGTATATTAGCTTCCGTCGTCAGCATTTTTATATTAGGATTTTTTATAGCAGTTTCTTACAAAGAGTATGCGTCTTTTGGCAGAAATAACAGAGAAGTTCGTAAGCTCTTAAATACTGTAAATTATATTTATTCTGTTGCTAAATATTTTAGATTGAAAGCAGATGCTAAAAGAGAGTTTGTCCGTTTGGATGAAAATGCTAAACATGTGTCTGATACAGATTTGCACAAAAGTGTGTTTGTGATAGTCATAGGAGAGACCGCCAGAACTAAAAGCTTTTCGCTTGGCGGTTATACAAAAGAGACAAATCCTTTATTGTCCAAACAAGATATTATATACAGCAAAATTTCCTCATGCGGAACATCAACTGCGGTATCTTTGCCTTGCATATTTTCAAGTTTACCGCAAAAAGATTTTGATAAAAATAACGCTAAATATACTGAAAATTTGATAGATATAGTCGCTAAAAGTGGATATGATGTTTGGTGGGAAGATAATGATGATGGCTGCAAAGATGTTTGCGCTCGTGTAAAGACCGAATATACTGTCAAAACAAATAATCCGAAATACTGCTTTGGCAGTTATTGTCATGATGAAGCTTTGATTGACGGATTGGAGGATAAGATAAAAGATATCAAAAATGATACGGTTATCGTTTTGCATACAATGGGTAGTCATGGTCCTACATACTATAATCGTTATCCTGATAAGTTTAAAAGATTTACTCCTACGTGCGATACTGCGAATATTCAAAACTGCTCCAAAGAGGCTATAGTCAAT
Source organism: Campylobacteraceae bacterium (assembly GCA_031257555.1). GTDB lineage: Bacteria > Campylobacterota > Campylobacteria > Campylobacterales > Campylobacteraceae > JAIRKW01. The sequence continues at coordinate 1,590 of JAIROK010000037.1, forward strand.
ACTTATGATAATACAATTCTTTATACCGACTACATTATCTCTTCAACAATTGATATATTGAAAAAATTCACCAATCTTGAGACAGGTTTAATGTATGTATCAGATCACGGTGAATCATTAGGCGAGGATAATGTCTATTTGCATGGACTTCCGTATATGATAGCTCCCAAAGAGCAAACGGAGGTACCGATGATAATTTGGATGTCGGAAAATATGAAGAAATATAACCGCATTGACTATGAATGTATGAAAAAAGAGGCATCTTATAAATCATATTCGCACGATAATATATTTCATTCCATAATTAGTTTGCTGGAGATAGATACAACTCTTTATGATGAAAAATACGATATTTTCAAAGAGTGCCAAATAAAAAACAACAATATTAAAAAATAGTATCCGACACATATTAACTAATAAATATATAAGAATAGTTAAAAGCATGATATGTTAACATAAAAACTTTATTTAAGTTGGAGTTAACATGAAAATATCTCTTTGTTTGTTAGTTCTTTGTGTCGGAACATTATTTGCGGTTAAAAGCGAAATAGATATCGGCAATTTTACAGCCAAATCCGTTCGACTCAAAAATGGAAAATACAGCGGAATAAATATATATGACAAACAAAGCGGCAAATTAAAGCAAGAGATAAAAGGAGAGCATGTAAGCTGTAATCATGAGCCTTATATTTTAGGAGGCAGCACAGGCAGTGAGCTTCAAAACTTTGTGTATTTCTGTGATTTGGGATATGTTCCGGAAACATTTTTTTATAATGATGAAAACGGCGAATTTTTTTCAAATGAGGTTGCATTTGGAGGAGATGCTAACGAACTGCTTGAGACAAAAAACCACTTGATAATACTATCTTATCCTTATAGCAATGAAGTAGAACAGCAGAATGCAATTATCAGCATTTTTGACAAAACGTCTAAAAAATTTATTCAGGTATTTCGTGATATTGAAAGCCAATGCAATTTTTTATATGCAGATACAGGCGATGATAAAGAAAAAGAATTTGACATGAAATGTCTTGAAAATGGGGATTATAACTTTGACGGGATAGAGGATTTTTCACTTTTTAGGCAGTTTTACTCTGCTGGAAATACCGATAATTTCTATTATCTGTATGATCCTAAGAAAAAAGAGTTCTTTTTGAGTGATATAAGCGGTATGAATCTTGAGTTTGACTACAAAAATAAGATTATTATAGAGACAGATAGATGCTGTTCTGGCTCTTTGATGCAGGTAACAAAACATAAAATAGCAGAAAATAAAATGACAAAGATTGAAACTCGCTGCTATAAATATGAGAATTGGGAGGGAGAGGATTACTCCGAATATGATTGCGGTATCTCTATTTTTAGGCAGTTTTATCTGACATCTGTTGGTCTTAAAAAGAATTTTGAGATTAGGATTAGAATTATAGATGAGAATTTTGCAAGAGGTGAAGTAAAATACAAAGGTCAAAAAGAGAGTATGCAGCTAAAACTTGTGCAAAAAAGCGATGAAAAACTTGTTTTTGACGAGTTCTATCAAGGAAATACAAGCGGAACTTATACGCTAAACATGAATGAGGGCGAAATAACATCTGCTTATTATATACGCAAAGACGGTAAAAAATTTGATTTAGGGATAGCAGGGGATTATTATTAAATAAAATATATTGTAACACTCCAAACTTTGTTTGGAGTATTACAACTCCTGATGCCACAACTTAAAGTGTCAAGAAAGCTAACATTCATCAACTAGCACGAATGAATGCTTCTATTTACAAGATAATAAACCCAATGAAATGCTGGACAATAAAATCTGCTGAAAAATTTATCGGGTATTTTTACAACAATTTTCGTGAATTATTTTTTGTCATTGAGCATAACAGAGAATTATTCGGTGTAGTTTTGGGGCAAGTAAAACCATAATGGAATGGTCATAAAATAAGTAATTTTGAAATATTCATTAGAAATAAAAACCAAGGCAAAAGGCTATCCAAAATTCTCTTTAGACGCTTCTTTGAAATTGCACATTAGAAATATTGTGTTTGGAATATTGAAGTAATAACTTTTTATAACCTGATATTTCCTTTGAGCTATTACAAAAAAATGAATGTTATACCAGATAAACAGCTAATTTTGCTTGAAGGAGATTGATTTTATTAAATAACTAAAATCCCTATAAATCTGCTTTACGTCACCAACGCAGAGGTCTACAATTCTAATTGGTAAAATACATTTTGCACTATTTTTGGCTTAATGTAAAAAAGCAAAATTACGCGGTTTAGGTATGTTTTGCGTAAAAGTTTTAGCATGTCAAGATTGTTATCTTCTATGTAGAGATTTTATGTGTTGCCAAAGTCCACACTTTCCTTGTGGCATTGGCGCATTGGCAAGCAAGTGTATGTTAATCTCTCGTTTAATATATCAGCATCAATGGCACATTCTATTACCGCTTGTTTTTGGGCATGCCGTTATATTCGATAATTTGATTGTGGTTTGTATCCAATTTTTGTAGTGGCATTTGGGAATAGTTTCGCAAGCATGGTGAAATTTTTATCCACAAAATGTAGTGTGCATTATGAGTTTTTCCGGATTATTTATAGATATTTTTTAAAAAGAGTTGGAGACTCATAATGCAAGAAATAATAAATATATCAATTAATTTGTAATGGCGGGTTTCGTTTCGTCATCTTGTTGTTGTTTTGGCTGGTACAGCTTATGATGCCAAAACGAAAAGCCTATAAGCGCGATGCCTGCTGCTGTGTGCAGCTTTTTTGCGCTTTTATTTTTAAGCATAAACGCACTTAGGGTTAAAATGCCCAAAGACGCTGTCATGCCGATTTTTGCTATCTCTCTTTTTGTCTTTAAATTATTGTTTGATTGAACTTTTGCCATTTTAGCCTATCTTAAGTTTTTTCATTGAATTTAATAAAAGCGCGATGGTTGTGCCATTGTGTAATGCTGCCGTAACTACGGGCGTTAAAATGCCGACACTTGCGCCAAACAAAATAGCGCTGTTTACGCCCACTGTGGTATTGAAATTTTTATGAACCCTTTCGATAGCTTTGTTTGCCAATGTCTTTATCTGTATTAAAGCTTCTATATCGTCTTTCATGAGGCTTATATCAGCCGTTGCTTTTGCTATGTCTGCTCCTTTAAACATACTGATGCCGACATCAGCGCTGATAAGAGCCGGCGCATCGTTTATGCCGTCTCCTACAAATACTACTTTTTCGCCTTTGGCTTTTAGCTCATTGATGACTTTGGCTTTTGATTCGGGTAGCATATTTGCGTATACTTCATCGACTCCAAGCTCATTGCCTATCGCCTCCGCGCGCGAATTTACATCGCCCGTTAGCATAACTATCTTTTTTGCCCCAAGCTCTTTTAGTTTTTTGATAACGCTTTTTGCATTTTGCCTTACTTTGTCAAACATCTCTATCATGCCTAAAAGTTTTCCGTCATAACCTACGTAGAGTATGGTTTTTCCCTCTTC
>JAIROK010000118.1 GCA_031257555.1 Campylobacteraceae bacterium
CCAAAATACCCTTCGATATCGGGAAATTGTCTAAGATATGGTTTTACCTGCATATTTGAGCCCTTGAATAAAAAATTAAAAGATTATACGACACATGTTTTTAATCTGCCGTTAAACAGGATTAAAAATATATGCGCAAATAATAACCATAGTAATGACCGCTTAACATTAACTATTTATATATAATCCCAAAAACCTTTAAGGAAGCGCATGGTGTACATTTCGGATTTTATAATAGAGGCGTGGATACAAGAAGACATCGGGTATTTTGACTTGACGACAACAGAGTGCGGTATAGCGGATAAAAAAGCTTCGCTAAAGATTGTATCGCGCGACAGGTGCGTAGTATGCGCAAGCGAAGAGGCGGCAAGGGTATTTGGAAAATTGGGAGCTGACGCGGATTTATTTATAAAATCCGGCACCAAGATAGAGCCCGAAACTACTATTTTATCGGTAAAAGGAACTGCACGGCAGATTCATCTTGGGTGGAGAGTATCGCAAAATATCCTCTCATTTGCAAGCACTATCGCTACAAAAACCAACCACTTAGTAACGTTAGCACGCGAAGAGAACCCGGATATCTTGATAGCAAGCACAAGAAAAAGCGACCCCGGCACAAAATCGCTCGCAGTAAAAGCTGTGTTAAGCGGCGGCGGCGTTATTCATAGATTGGGGCTTAGCAAAACTTTTTTGATGTTTGAAGAGCATATGAAATTTTTTGGCTCCCGCGAAGAGGCGGCAAAAAAACTATCAAACATAAAAGCGCATCTAAAAGAAAAGAAGCTGACGGTGGAAGTTAAAAATATCGCCGACGCTTTATTTTTCGCCCCTTTTGCCGATATGCTTCAACTTGACAAATTAACTCCGAACGACATCAAAAAGATAAAAGAGCAAACCAAAAACATCACGCTGATAGCAACCGGTGGCATCACTCCTGAAAATATCAAAGATTATGTGAGGGCAGGAGCTGATCTGATAGTTGCTTCGTGGGTATACCGCAATGACAAATCTATAGATTTTGATATCAAAATAGAACCGATATAAAGTTTAGCTCTTGTTGGTATGAAAACAAAAAACTTTTACGGCTTGTTTTGTCATTACGCCTGATATCAGCAGGTAAGATTACCGCGCAAAAATCATCATAAATTGGTTTTGATAAAAATAAAGTTTTTTACCCTGCAAAAAAGTGTTCAATTACGCAAAACGGCACTCCCGTTTAGTTCTTGCGTACACCGAGACGACACCAGCCCCGCGATGATAGACAAGAACACCTTCAAAACCTTGCCTTGATATTTTCACGCAAAATCAAATATCACTCCTTTCTAAAAAAGATATCCACAGAGATATCAAGCAAAGGGCGCGGAGGTTTCTCAAAGGGCGAGCTGTTTTTTACGGCTTCAAATGCACTTTTGTCAAGCAGTTCGTAACCGCTGCTTTTTACTATGTGTATATCTGCCGCACTACCGTCTTCAAGTATGGAAAACCCGATAACGGGCACCCCGACATATCCTTTTCTTTTGGCTTTCAACGGATATTTTATATTGGAGCTCAACCTCTTTTTCATCACTGCCAAATACTTGGTTATCTCTTTTGTGTCATCGATTTTTTCATCTATCCGCTGTGCCGTTTGGTTTATGTCATTATTAGCCGTATCAGGCTCTTGCGGCTGCTCTTCTTCTATCTTTTTGGGTTCTCCTATGGACTCTTGCTGTTTTGGCTGAGGTTTTGGTTTGGTTTTTGGTGGGGGTGGGGGTGGGGTTTCTTGCGCTCTCTTTTCTTCAAGCTGATTTTTACTTATCTCGCCCTCTATCTGGACTATCAGATGTTCCGTCTTTTTTATCTCTTTATGGTTGTAAAATCCTATCAAACAGCTTGCAAATCCGGCATGCAACATCAAAGACAAAACAAAACTTGTAAAAATATTTGGTGTTTTCATGTTCAAACCTTATAAAGATATTTCATTTTTTCACCTCTTTACGGCTATAAAACACAACTGTACGGCTTTCATCTGCCTGTATAAAAACGATGTTCTATCCTGCGGGTTTTGACATCTGCTATCCGAAAACATAAAAAAAGTGATGATAAAAGCGTATCTAAACTCTGTTTTAAAATTTTGCATTTTTGCCCCAAGATGATAAATATCCTTGAATGCCGGTCTATACGGAAATGACAAAAGAATGTGGATTTTTCCGTGCGACAACGACTCAAGCATGTGGATTGCATTTGTGCAGGAGCAGCACAATATCTTAAAATGCTTCATCTTTATCTTCCTTTAGACAAATATAATGTTTTGCAAAAATCACCTGTTATCAAAAAGAGGAAAATAAAAATAACAGATCAAACTTTGCCTGCTTTCGCGGTTGTGATTTTGATAAACACCCCTTTATTCACAGCTTTGTACACTCTATGCACCGCCTCCTAACCGCCTGCATCTTTGGTGCAAATCTTGAAAACTGTTATAAACTCTTATATATAGCCAAATCATACAATGCATAAAGTATTCCATTTGTTGTTATTGTGTGTCTGTAGCCTAATTATTCCTGCGGTTTATTTGTTTTTCTCAATGTTGTTTGTTGTTTTGCGTTTTCGCTCTGTCGTTCCTCCTATTCCTCCTCTGTCATTCTCATGCTTACCTATGTCATTCCCGCGCGAGCAACACTCTTTCGTAGAAAGCTCATTGCAAGGAATGCGGGAATCTAAAAAGGTCTTAAAGAGATACGGGAATGACAGAAAATGTGCCGAAAATAACACAATTCCCTTTCGTCATTCCCGCCTGCGCGGGAATGACAACCTCCCCATCTGTCATTGCAAGGAGCGTTAGCGACGTGGCGATCCACTTTCTTTTTTCAAAAAAATATTTAAATTACAAGATAAAATCTTATAAATGTCCTCTTTCGCAATACCTCTTGCCTCTCTTGTGTCATTCCCGCGACCGAACGACAAACTTGCGCAGTAAGCGCATATCGTGAGGGAATGCGGAAATCCGCTTTCCATATTTCTCACTATTTGTTATTCTCTTGGATTCTTGTTTTCACGGAAACATTTTGCTTTTGCAAAAACACTTCGCTTGTTTTCACGGGAATGACAAAGAGAGTGTAAAGAAATGGCAAAGGGAGAACACCGGAATGACACAAAACGAACGCGAATATCTCCCCAGCCAAGCCAAACCAGCCCATTTCCAAGCCTTATGTAAAAAAATATACACCGTTTGTCAAAATATACCCACAACGGAACACTTTGTGCATATAAATGTTTGTGGCTATATACTGGTGTATATAATGAGGATTTGTAAAATAACCTCAGGATGGAAACAGTGTTCAAAATGTCCATGAAACGGTTGCCGCTTGAGCTTTTATCTTGTGATTGCCGCAGTGAAGCAGTCCTAGAAAAAGACAAAAGCACCTTTAGCGGCTTGCGATAAGAGGAGAATGATATATCAAACGAGAAGATTTATAAACCAAACAAAAGGAGCAAGGTTATGTTTGATTTTTACGATACCAAAAGCACAAAGTGTTTTTTCGGCAAGAAGACGGCTGTTTTTTTACTAAGTGCGGGCTGCATTTTTGGCTATGATGCGGACGGTATAGACTCTGCCAAACCGCCTGTAGAGCCGCAGACTAAAGCGCAAGAGCTTACGATAATACAAAACGAAGAGAAGTTCGCGCTTGATGGGGGTGGGAAGATATATATAAAAGACTTCGAGATAGAGGGCACTTTGGAGGGTGAGAGCCTTGAAGAGATAACAGCTTCTTATAAAAACAAAGAGCTTGGCATGCGCGGCATCAATGAGTTAAACGCCAAAATCATCCAATACTACAAAAGCAGAGGTTATCCGATGGCAAATGCCTTAGTTCCTAAGCAGAATATCCAAAACGATATCTTAAAAATCATCGTAATTATAGGCAGATATGGCGCCGTCTCATATGTCAACGAAAGTCCGGTGAGGGATTTTGTCATTCAAAATACACTTGAGAGAACTCTCAAAAAAGGCGGATATATAACAAGCTCTTTGCTTGAAAGGGCTATGCTTTTAACGGGCGATATGTCGGGAGCCGCTCTGCCTAAAGTTACGATAACTGCGGGCGAAGAGTTTGGCACGAGTGATTTTGACTTTGAATTTGACGCCGTGGAGAGATTTGGCGGATATATCACGGGGGATAATTACGGCTCAAGATTGACAGGCAAGCAAAGACTCTCAATCGCTTTTGATGTGAATTCGCCTTTTGGCTTGGGGGACAAAGTCTCTTTCGGCGGAGTGCAGTCAAAAGGGGCTGACTTGCAAGACGGCAGAGTATCGTACATATTTCCGGTATTTTCAAACGGAATCAAAGGTGAGATAAGCGCGGAAAAGACGGATTATGAACTTGGGCAAGAGTATAAGGATTTGGAAGCTGTGGGCACGGCTAAAGTCTTGAGCTTTGCTTTATCTTATCCGGTCATAAGGACGCAGTTTGAAAATCTGTACGCAAAGGCAGGTTATGCCAAAAAAGAGATGAAAGACAATATAAAAGTTCTTGGCAACACCATACCAAAAGAGATAGACGTAACCTCTTTTAGCCTCTCTTATGAGAGATATACGACGCTGTTTGGGTTAAATACATTTTATACCGTCGGCACAAATATGAATTTTGGCAGTCTAAAGATAACGGACGAAAAAGAGAAGGAGTTAAACAAAAAGGGCATAAATACTCTGGGAAGTTACGCAAAAGCGGACATTTCACTTTTGGGCAGTATCGCTTTGAGCGATGTTTTGACGCTTAGCGGAAATCTTAAAATACAAAAGGCTCTCAACAACAAAAATCTTGACGGAAGCGAGCAGATAAGCTTGTCTGGAACAAGCGGTGTCGGGGCATATCCTGACTCGGAATACAGCGCAGATAACGGATATGTGATAGGAGCGGAGCTAAGCTACAAACTTCCCGAATTTGTCGGCATTACTCACAATGCTGGAGTATTTTTCGACATAGGGCGCGGCATAGCAGAAGAAAACAGCCCCGCATCTGCAAAAAATAGAATGCTTGCGGATATAGGCTTGTCATACCACATAAGATACAAAGGTTTTTTTGCCAAATTGCAGGCGGCTAAGGTGGTCGGAAGCGAAGAGGTTTTGAGCGAAGATGATTATGAGACGAGGTATCTTTGCCAAATCGGAGCAATATTTTAAGGAGGATAAAAATGGACTTAAGAGAATTGACGGATATCATCATCATCTGTGTTTTAGCTCTCATGAGCGTAACGGCGCTGGCTATCGTGATAAATCGCATTTTTTTCATGCTAAGGGTGGACATATCGTCTTTTAAAAGCATTGATGAGCTTGAAAAAGTTTTGACGCGCTATATGCACATTTTAGCCACTATCGGGGCAAATGCGCCTTATGTCGGACTTCTTGGAACGGTTGCCGGGATAATGGTAACGTTTAGTATGATTAGCATAGACGGTACCGACGTTAGCGGGATAATGAAAGGCTTAAGCTCTGCGCTGTTTGCTACCGGGCTTGGTCTTATTGTGGCGATTCCTAGTGTTTTTTGCTACAACATGCTCTTGCGCGGGATAAAAAACAAGATAGTTGATTGGAAAGTCAAATATGCAAAATCAAAAGTCTAAACATAATATGTCGGAGGGTCAAACATGGAAGATAAAGAGTTTAGTTATATAAACGCCGTACCGCTGATAGACGTTATGCTTGTCCTTTTGACCATAACTTTAACTACGGCGACTTTCGTAACACACGGGGCGATAAAGGTCAATCTCCCCTCGGCTCTCTCGGCACAGGAGAAAGAGCCCGTGATGATAGATATCTATATGACGAGCGATAAAAAGCTTTATATAGATAAAACTCAAGTAGACGAAAACGCTTTGGAAAAGGAACTTAGTGTGCGCGATAAAGAGAGCTTGGTCGTCATATCGGCTGACAAGACGCTAAGTATCGACGAACTCACAAGGGTTTTGGGGCATGTGCAAAACAGCGGTTTTAAAAAGATGTCTATCAAGACGCAGATACCATCTTCGTAATGAGAAAATATCGCTTTTGTGTTGGTGTATGATAAATGTTTATGTTCTATATCAAGTTCGGCTGAGGTTACCGTTTTTGTATTGAAACAAATAACCTCCAAAAATTTATAGCAATACCATTAAGAGTTGAACCGACACAAGGATTGTATTTAAATTCAAGCTCTTTTATGCTCATTTTTGCTTCCAATTCCGCGTTGAACCAGCACAAGGATTGTATTGAAATAAAAGCAGAACAGCTTTCAAGAATATTTGACGATTGTTGAACCAATACAAGCGTTGTATTAAAATTACCTTACGCCACGCCCGTTTCGTTGTTCTGTCTGCATTGAACTAACACAAACGTTTATATTGACATACGATGAGTGTTTGTCGAAGACGTAGAATGTTTGTATACTCTTTGCCTTTTGCGTGTTTTTTATGTGTTTTTTGATTTATCTGTGTCGGTTTAAGCTTGGCAAGGGGTAATAATATTGTTGCTTTTCGCATGCTTTTTGCAAAAAACTGTTACTTGCGCAATGAGCAAGACTACTACTCGGGGGAATAACCCCTCCACTCTGTTATCCCAACATTCCTTATTTCGTCATTCCCGCGACAGACAGAATGATAAGCTTGCAAAGCAAGCGCATATCATGAGGGAATAAAGAGTTTCTAAAAAAAACGATATTTGCGAGGAATGCGAGAATCCATTCTTTATTCCATTATTGCAATTATTGCGTGATGGTCAATTCTTTTCTTTTGTCATTATGAAGAGCGTTAGCGACGTGGCAATCCATCTTCCTTTTACAAAAAAGTATTTATATTGCAAATAAATTCAAACAAAGTGATTTGAAAGATAGTTACTTTGTATTGCTTATTTTAATAATTCCTCCGGATTGCCGCGCAACGCTTGCAATGACAGAAGA
>JAIROK010000014.1 GCA_031257555.1 Campylobacteraceae bacterium
ATACTTTTTATCTTCACTTAAAAGAGAGTGAGTTTAAGTTTAACAATACAGATGAAAATCTATATGCTATGATATTAAAGAATTTGAGAGAGAAAAGTTTTTAAAGGTTGGTTAGAGCCATATCATTTCACTCTTCCGCCCGATATCCACGCTTTTTTGTAGTACGGTTCATCAAGCGAACTTACGATAACGCCTTTTGATTTGCTTGCATGTACAAATTTATCGTCTTTTAGATATATGCCTATATGATTTGGGGTATTCCCTTTATCTGTTTTAAAAAATACCAAATCCCCCTCGCTCAAGTTTGAACGCTCTATCCTCGTAATATCTTTTTTAAATATCTCAGCAGACGAACGGTTTAGAGTTTTTTTATATACGTTTTTATATATGACTCCCGCAAACCCGGAACAGTCAATGCCTTTTTTGGTTGTGCCGCCTATCTTATACGGAGTTCCAAGCCAATTTGAAATAGCAGTGTATAAAGCTTGGTTGTCGGATTTGTTTATCGTAAAGCCTAACTCTTTTGACGCGCTTTTATCCGCACATGCCGTAAATAATATAGTTACGCACAGTATCGTCAAAAGTCTCTTCATCTGTATCCTTTAGGGTTTTGGGTTATTGTAACATAAATCCTCCTCCTGTTCTTGACAAAAGTATTTTAATATATTAGAATATTCTAAAGTATTAAAATAGGAGAGTTAAATTGGCATTAAAATATACCGCTCATGTCAATCAAAAAGAGTGCGTCTCTTGCGGAACCTGCGTTAAAGTATGCCCGCGTGGCGCGATAAGCGTATATAAAGGAGTCTTTGCCGTAGTGGACAAAACGGGCTGTATCGGATGCAAAAAATGCGCAAAAAGTTGTCCTGCATCCGTAATTTCAATGATTTCAAAGGAGAGAAATTATGAAGAAAAAGAACTTTTATGATTATATGTGGGCAATGTCTTGTCTGTATTTAATGCTTGGAGTATTTAATATCTTGTTTGCATGGCTTGGCATGATATGCTTTTTAACGCCGCTTTTTATCTCGATTTTCGGCGGCGATAAATTATATTGCAACAGATATTGCGGGCGCGGACAACTGCTTGAAGTAATAGGAGATAAATTTGGCTGCTCAATGAAAAGAGACCCGTTTTCATTTTTGCGCCAAAATTGGTTTAGATATGGATTTTTAATCTTTTTTATGGCAATGTTTCTTCTTATGATTTACGGAACATACCGCGTATTTGAAGGAGCTTCGCTTGAGGAAGCCGTTATGCTTCTGTGGGTGTTCAAATTGCCTTGGCAATGGACTGATACGGCTTTTATATCACCTTGGATAGCGCAGTTTGCCTTTGGATTTTACGGCATCATGCTGACTTCAACTCTGCTTGGGAGTTTGACGATGATATTTTTCAAGCCTCGCTCATGGTGCGTTTACTGTCCGATAGGCACGATGACGCAGGGTATTTGCAAGATAAAACATAAAAACGAGATAAAATGCAGACAAGAGCAAAACAGATAGCAGAACTTTTGAAGGTTCTTGCAAATGAAAACAGACTGCTGATATTTTGCGCGCTTTTGGAACAGCCCATGAGCGTGACAAGCATATCCGAACGCATACCAAACATCACCCAATCAGCCATTTCGCAACATTTGGGATTATTAAAAGCGCATGGCATTTTGGATTATTCGAAGTCAGGACAAAATATCATCTATTCTGTTGCGGACGAACGCGTAAAAGAGATTATAGATGTCCTAAAAAAACACTACTGCGGCAATGCCCAATGAACAACAACCTCTCACATATAAAAAACCTGCTCGACATCGAAGCAGAAAGAAAAAACCATAATGAAGGACTTATGGAAGCAGCCGACCCACTAAGAGTTGCAAAACCATATAACAATGACGTCATAGCTCTTATTTGTGCACTGTTTGCTTACGGCAATGCAAAACTGATTGAAAAGTTTTTATTGTCACTTGATTTTTCAGCTTTAGATGATAATGAAAAAACGATTGAAGAGAAACTACAAGGAAGATATTACAGGTTTCAAACAAATGAAGATGTGATAGAGATATTTAAAACATTTGCAAGATTTAAAAAAAAACATAGCTTGGAAGATGTTTTTCTAAAGGGATATAAAGCTAAAGAAGATATTTTAGACGGACTTAGAGAACTTATAAGCATGCTTTATGATATAAATCCTTACAGAAGCAATGGGTATGAATTTCTAATCGGCAAGATACCCTCATGCAATCCTTCATCTCCTTATAAAAGATGGAATATGTTTTTACGCTGGATGGTAAGAGATGATAAGCTTGATATGGGACTTTGGAAAAGAGTAAAAAAATCATCTTTGCTCATGCCTCTTGACGTACATACATTCAATGTTTCAAAAAAGCTGTCTCTTTTAAATCGTAAAACTTATGATTTTAAAGCTGTTTTGGAATTAACTCAAACTCTTAGAGGATTTGATATAAATGATCCTGTTAGATATGATTTTGCCATATACCGTCTTGGACAGTCGAAAGAGATAGAAAAAGCAGGAAAAATTTAGTATATCTTGATTATTTCACGCCCTCGCCGTCGTTTTTAATATAACAAGGCACGCCGTAAGCCGGGTTCTGTCGTGGGCGACTATTTATCTGGGCGTCATTTCGCAATGCCGCTCAAGCGAAGAGTAAAAATATGAGACTAAAACCATCTCTTCTTGCTGCAGGTTGGGTTTACAAAGCCATCTTTATTGCTAAAAATGCTGGTGGGCTCTTACCCCGCCGTTTCACCTTTTCCGCTTACGCGGTAGTCTGCTTTCTGTTGCACTTTCCCTTGGGTTACCCCAGCCATCTGTTAGATGGAACCATGTCTCATTGCAGCCCGGACTTTCCTCTAAAGCTAGACTTTAGCAGCCGCCTGTCGTGCCTTGAAGCGAAAATTATATACAAGCTTTACTTAAAATTACTCTCGCTAAAAATTTCAAAAATCAAAAAATCAAACAAAGCTTATCTATCGGCAAGCTCTTTTATGGTGTCTATGCACTCTTTTACCCATTTTCTTTCGGGATTTTTGAGATGTTTAGCCCATTTATCCAAGTATGAAAAATCAAAATCTATATTGAATTTTTTAAAACTAAAATCCGAATATTTCTCTTTCCATGCGTTCAATTTGTCTAACTGCCGCTTATTTGCCGCCGAATAGACGATTTGCAAAAATTCATACATCAAAGCTGAATACTCTTCTTTGTCGACTAATTTCTTATGTTCATCGTCAAAAGAGGGTTTGATACCGCTGCAAATCTCTATCTCTATTTTATTTGTTATAGCCGCTCCGACTTTTCTAAGGATATTGTCATCTGCGGAGTTTTTAAACTGCTCTATAAGTCTTTGGTATAACGCCAGCCCATTTTTCAGCTCGCCCATTTCTATATTGATAATGCCAAGATTTAAAAGAGTTCCGGCAAGTATGTTTTGCACATGCTCGTTTTTGGAGTTTTCAAACTTATCTAACAGCCTGTTGTAGATACCTACAGCTTCGCTTTTTTTGTCCTCTTTTGCGTGTATATATCCAAAACCCGCCATCACATTTGCCAAAATTATACGAATATTTTCATCATTCGTATCCCCAAATCTCTCGATAAATTTTTCATAAATTTGCATTTCGCTTTTTGTATCGTTTATCTTGTAAGCGATGAGGGCTTGATTGAAAAGAGAGTTTGCCGTTATAGTTTCCGTAATCGCGTCATGTGAGTTTATAAATTTTGATATTATCCGCTCGTAAAGCCTGCTTTCGGCTTTTATATCGCCGATATTGTCGTATCCCAAAGCCAAATTGAACATGGCTTGCGCTATTATGATATTGATTTCTTTGTTTGTTGAATTTTCAAAGTTATTTATCAGCTCGCGATAAGTATTTATCATTTTATCCGTTTGATTTGTATAGTAAAAATCAAGCGCTCTTATAAACATATTTTCGGCATTTTGCAAAGCTATTTTTTCTTGAAATGTATTTAGCTCCTTTGCGGTGTTTGGCGGCACACTTGAGACAAGAGCAGACGTTGTTAAAAATAGACTGAAGACGGATATAAAAAGTGTTCTCACTTTTGAACCTTTTTTAAATAGTTTTAGAATTATAACATTATCTTGCTTAATTATAATATTTTTTAATATAAATATTTAAAGCTAAACTAATTATTTCGGTATTTTTTGCAAAATTAAATGCTGCCAAGCGGGAATCTTTTCGCCGTTTTTGCCGATGCTTTTTTCATGTTTTTTCTCATCTATGAGCTGCCAATTTCTAAAAATTATCGGCGGAAAAAACGTATCGGCTCTGCCGTTATAATCAACCGTCGTAAGATACACTCTATCGGCAATTAGAAGAGCTTCTTTGTAAACCTCTCCGCCTCCGACGACAAAAGCCTCGTTCTCATTTCTGCTTTCGCAAAACTCTACTGCTTCTTGCAAACTCCCGTATGTAAAAACGCCCTCCGCTTCAAATCCGCTTTTTGACAATACTATGGAAGTGCGATTGGGCAAGGGTCTGCCTATGGATTCGTAAGTTTTTCTGCCCATTATCAAGTGATGGGCGGTTGTCAGTTCTTTGAAAAGTTTCAAGTCTTCGGGGATATGCCACAAAAGTTTATTATCAAGCCCTATCTGCCAAGCTTTGCCTACAGCTACGATGATAGATAGTCTCATACGGCAACCTTGGCTTTTATATGAGGGTGAGCTTCATAATCCAAAAGTTCAAAATCCTCAAATCCAAAATCAAATATATCTTTTACATTCGGATTTATCTTCATATTTGGCAGCGCAAAAGGTTCGCGCGTTAATTGCAAGTCGGCTTGTTCCAAGTGGTTAGCGTAAAGATGCGCATCGCCGAAAGTATGGACAAATTCGCCAAGTTCAAGACCGCAGACCTGCGCCGTCATCATCGTTAAAAGCGCGTATGAAGCGATATTGAACGGAACTCCTAAAAATATATCCGCACTTCTTTGATAAAGCTGACATGAGAGCTTCCCGTCCGCGACATAAAACTGAAAAAACGCATGGCATGGAGCAAGCGCCATCTTATCAAGTTCGGCGACATTCCACGCGCTTACGATAAGGCGGCGGCTTGACGGGTCGGATTTGATGCGCGCTATCACATCTTTTATCTGGTCAATTGTCTTATCATTAGCACCTCTCCAGCTTCTCCACTGCGCCCCGTACACAGGACCCAAATCGCCGTCTTCATCAGCCCATTCATCCCAAATCTTCACGCCGTTATCTTTTAAATATTTTATATTCGTATCGCCTTTTAAAAACCACAAAAGCTCGTGTATTATTGATTTTAAATGGCATTTTTTGGTTGTAATCAGCGGAAATCCCTCGTTTAAGTCAAATCTCATTTGATAACCAAACACAGAGTACGTCCCCGTACCCGTTCTATCCTCTTTAAAAACCCCGTTTTTCCTTACATGCCGCATTAAATCAAGATACTGTTTCAAATCTCTTCCTTTATCAAAAACTTCGCTATTTTAGCCAAAAAAATTTAAAATTTATCCCGCATCGGATTTTAAAACATAAAACATCTTTTCAGTTTTTTACTCCTTGATAAATATCATCTCTTTCAAGAATGCTTCACTTGCCGCAGAAATGACAAAAATACTTTTCATAAAAACTTATTGCGAAATCCACCATGTGCGGCATGAAAAAAGAGGATAGATTTTCGCTTTCGCAAGAACGACAACTTCCTTTTACTTCTTAAAAAATAACAGCGATGAGATTTTTGCATTTCAAGCTCATAAACCTTCCACAAAAGCCTTGCTCGTATAAGAATGACAATTTGTCATTGCTGGAAATATAGCGTACTCCACATTGTGGGCGTTATGCGATAATCTGTCGTTTCTGTCATTGCGAAAAACAAACCGCCGACTCTTAGTCATTGCGAGCGACCAGCGGGAGCGCGGCAATCCATCTTTATAAAATCATATTCATTGTGGTAGTTTATTGTTTGCGATTGAGTTTTTTATAGATTACTTCGTCGCTTCACTCCTCGCAATGACGGAGGGGGGAGAGTATTTCTTGTAGTTACGGACAGCATGTCACATTGCGAGCGTAAGCGTGGTAATCAACATGTAAAGTTCCGTCGTTGCGAGCCGATTTAATCGGCGAAGCAATCCAGCAATACTAAAAAACTTTAAACCCGCTCTCATGTAATAAACAAAAATATTAACCGTTTTTATTTTATCTATATTGTCAATTCATGTGGATTGCTTCGTCGTTGCGCTCCTTCCTCGCAATGACGGAGGAGGAGGGATTGTCATTGCAAGAGCGGCAATCCATTTTTTGCCTTACATGTAAGACTGATTTTAAATACTTACATGTACATGCAAGGGTTCTATTATCGCGGAAATGTCCGCCCAAATGGAACAAAAACAATCCCCATTTTTATACTATTCGCCCCTCACATTTTACGCCATACCCGCATTTCCCATGTTTTGTATTTTTGCGAAGCTTAACGTTGCGCGCGGGAATAACGAAATATATATACAAATTTTAAATAGTTAAGGTTATTTATGATACAATTCAAGATTTTTTAAGGAGGCAAATATGCAAAAAAGCATTGCTATTATCATTGGAGTATTTTTTGTAGTCGGGCTTTTTGTCCTTGGGGTCAGTATCAAAAGCGCTCTTCAGCCACAGCAGGATAAATTTATAACTCTCAGCGTTTCGGCGAGTAAAATCGTCCATGCAAACGGTATATTGTGGCCTATCGAGCTTATAAATTCAGATGACAATCTAAGCAGAGTTTTAGATAAGGCTCAAAAAGACAAAGATGCGCTTAAGCAATTTTTTATTGACGCCGGAGTCGATGAAAGCGATATAGCCTTTGAAGAGATACAGGTAATAAACGCAAAAGAGGGCAACGACGCGTACGGCGCTGTGAACTTGAATAAAGAATTTTTGGCTACACAAAATGCATTTATACAATCCTCAAACATACAAGCTGTCAAAAAAGCTCAAGATAAAATCCCCGAACTTATCAAGCAAGGAGTAGTCCTTAAATACGTGCGCTACAAAGGCGATTCGTACTTTAG
>JAIROK010000105.1 GCA_031257555.1 Campylobacteraceae bacterium
CATCATTGTGAAAATGAATTTGTTAAAACTCACACATTAACGGTATTGAATCTTTCTGGAATTATACTAAAATGAGACTTGTCAAATTTAGAGGATTAGATAAAAAGAGTTTCAATTTGTACCTTAAAGAGTGTGAATTCAGGTTTAATCATATAGGTGAAGATTTATACAAAATCTTACTTAAAAACTTTAGAGATGAACCTTTGTTCTAGTTTTGAGCCATTAATTATTATATAATTAGCGTGAATAATTATTGAATTATGACTTGTTCATTGTGTGGTTATAAAAACGCAGAAGTTTTTTTAGGTAAAAATACAATGAAAGCCAAAATTATTTAAACTCTTTTTATATCACGCACAGCTGATTCGATGTCATCTTGACGCATAAAATATTCGCCAATCAAAAAAGCATCAATGCCTATAGAAGAGAGGTTTATTATCGTATCTTTATCATTTAATCCGCTTTCAGCTACTACAATTTTATCTTTTGGGATAAGCGGCAAAAGTTTTTCACTTAAACTCATATCCATCTCAAATGTTTCCAAATTTCTATGATTTATACCTATGATATCACTGCCTGCTGATATTGCTTTGAGTAAATCCGTTTTATCATGTATCTCAACTAATGCTTCCATTCCAAGTTCTTTGGCAAATGAAAGCAAATCAGAAAGCTCTTTTCTACTCAAAGCTTTTGCTATTAAAAGAACAAAATCAGCTCCATACACATACGCTTCCAACACTTGATATCTATCTACTATAAAATCTTTTCTCAAAAGCGGTGTTGGAACATAACGTCTAATTTGCGCAAGATACTCCAAGCTGCCTTGAAAAAAATGCGGTTCTGTTAAAATAGAAAGTGCATCTGCTCCGCCATCTTTATAGCTTTGCGCTATTACTATTGGGTCAAAATCTTCTCTTATAACCCCCTTGCTTGGACTTGCTTTTTTAACTTCTGCAATAACACGATAAGGATTCTCTTTCGTAGAACGCAAATACAATTTGACATCACGCGGAACAAGATTGTTATAAGCAAGACTCCTGCCAAGCCACTCTATAGGAAACTCTTCTTTGCGCTTATCCAAATCTTCTTTGGTTTTTTTTATAATCTCATCTAATATCACTTTTTCACCTCACTATCATTAACAGCACACTCTTTTATTAAAGCAAAATGCTCCAAAATCTCTTCATCGTTTAAGACCTTAATTACTCTTTGTATAATATCATAAGCTTCTTTGCATTTTTTTTGTTTATAAAGTCCCCATGCAAGTGAGTCTTGATAGTATGGCGAATCCGGTTGATGTTCAAGTGCTTTTTTGACAAATTCTATACCTTTGGATACATTCATATCGTGATCTATCAATAAATATCCGTAATAATTAAGATAAAGCGCATCACTTTGGTTGCTAATAGAGTTTTCAAACTTTTCTGAAATCAAACTTAAAAGTGCATCTGTTTTATTGTCAGCACTTTCGTATTCTAAAATCGCAACTTTTGACAGATACTCAAGATCGCCTGTTTTTTTATATGTATTTTTGGCTAAATCGATAGCCTTATCATACTCTTTTTCTATCGTATAAAGTTCTATTAGTATATCCGGTCTATATCCGCTTTTTTCTAAAAAGCCTATGACTTTGGAGCGTTTATTTTGAAACATAAGTATCTCAAATATTTTTTGTGCATAATCATCGTTTTCAAATTTTTCATAAAGTCTTTCATAAACACTTAGTACTTTATCTATATTTTTTTGTACACTATAAATCTCTATGAGCTTATAGCAACTATTTATAGTGCAATTATTCATTCTTACATAAGTTTCAAGATTTAAAATAGCCTCATCAATTTTGCCAAGCTTTAGCTTTATATCAACAATTTGCATAAGCAGCTCTTCATCATTAGAGATAGCATAAGCTTCATTAAAGTAATTTAAAGATGAATTATAATCTTGCATGTAGAAAAAAATTGTCCCGACAAGCTTTAGATTTTGTTCGCTTCTATCTTTTTTCAAAAGCGATAATGACGCTTCTTTTGCTACTGTTATTTTGTTTTCTTTGAGTAGCTTTGCTATATTAAAACGCTCATATTCAAAATCTTTCGGATATTTTTTAAGTCCTTTTTTTACCAAATCATTAGCCAAACCTGTGTCGTTTGTCATTAAAAAAAGCTTTATAGAGCTTTTTAAATACTCATCTTGCCCATTTCTCTCATAAAGTTTTTTGAAATATTCAGCTGCATCCGTAAACTGTCCATGCTGCTGGGCATCTAAAGCTTGCAAAATAAGCAGATTTTCAATTTCCAAAGATCTGTTCTTTTTAGTATTGCTTTCGCCTGAAGCCCCATACGCACAAAGCATAGTTAAAATTATAGTGACAAAATACCTATACATTCGCTCTCCAACTCTTTCTTATGATCTTTAAAATAGTCCCAAAACGGAAATGTCCGGCATTGATTTGGTCTTATCTCATATACTCCACAACCCATTACCTTTTCATTAAAAAAGATACATGCATAGCCGTTTTTATACCTTATCTCTTTTAAAGTATAGCATGAATTTATTTTTCGTAAATATTTTAATACAAATTCTTCTCTTTTTATATTTAAAAACTTAACAAAGGTAGAAATTTCATCTTCATTGACCCAAATATACCCACTATCACCAACACAACATCTACCATTACATGAAGCACAGGCATCGGAATTGAATGCATAGTCATACCCATCTTGCTTTATTATTCCCAATCAATACTCCTTGTATCTGCCAATCTAAAAATCTCTTTAGCTTCTTTGGAGTACTCATTATCTTCAAATACAAAAACAGGTGAATGAATTTTTGTAAAAGCATTTGAATCTTTCCTTGCAGCTACCAGCACAAGTGAAGACTCTCTTTCTTTTTTGGGATACACAAAACAGATATCACAAATCTTTAACTTTGCTATGTTGCTTTGCAAAATAATATCACTTATCTGCTTAGAATCATAACAAAAAATAAAAAAACCTTTCTGTTTTAAAAGCATAGCGCTTTTTAATAAAAACTCTTGAAGCGGTAATGAATTTGCATAACGGCTTATTTTCAAACTCTCATCTTTGCTTTTTTTTGTTGACTCATGATAAAAAGGAGGATTTGATACAATAAAATCAAATTTTTCACTAAAATCAAATTTTGTAAAATCACCCAAAATAACATTTGCACTAAGAACATTTTCTTGTACATTTTTAAGCGCCAAACGAATATGCTCTTTTTGAATATCTATAGCATTTAAATTTACAGATGGAAAGTCACGTTTTAATAAAAGTCCCAAAATTCCACAGCCACAACCAATATCCAATATATTTCCTTTTGGTCTAAAAGAGCGCGCAAAAGCATATAAAAACATTACGTCACTTGTATATCTATAACCATTTTTATATTGATATAAATTCATTAATCATTCCAAATATAGTTTAAAAATATCATCATTTTCGAATGAAAAATAGTAGCACTTTTTTCTTTAGCAGCAAATTAACGAATTTTAGCCGCTTTTTATTTGTTTATAAAAAAATATTGTGTGATTTGATAATAAAAATGCAACAATATATTTTTACATAAAATCAAATAGTAAACCCTATTTTACAGGCTGACACCGCTTCAATATCTTAAAAACCATTTTTTAAAAATTCAATTATCAAAATTGTATTTTATAAACTCTTCCATCATTTGTTTTTGCTTCACCAAAACCATTTTTAGACCAATTTCTAACAGTGACAAATATCTCCATCTTTAAAGAGCTTGTTTGGCTTGTTAAAAGTGCATATTTTTTAGACTCATAACCAAAGTTAAGACCTATTCCTATACTTCCAAAACTTCCGCCTCCACGATACCTGCTTCCACTTGAATAACCAAATGCATTTGAAAAATATACCGGTTCTTCACTGTCTAAAGAGCTGTATTTACCGCTTAACACCTCGCCGTTTGGCATTGTAACAGTTACAGTTTGATTTTTTTCGTCAAACACGCTTTTTAAAATCTCTTCAGAATTAAACCCTATCAATGCCACATCATGTTTTGAAGCACACCCACTGATGAAAAACAAAAACATTAACAACAAAAAAATACTATTTTTCATGTAAAACCTCTTAATATGATTGATATCTATTATAACACTTTTTGCGTAAATGCGCCCTCATGTAATAGGCAATTAAACTAATTTTGGTTATTATTGAAAGTTTAATACATATTTTATTTTAAGGACTTTTTATTATGAAAAAAAGCGTTAAAAAAGTAGTTTTGGCATATTCGGGCGGACTTGATACAAGTATAATTTTAAAATGGCTTCAAGATGAATACGAATGTGAAGTTGTAACTTTTACAGCAGATATAGGTCAAGGTGAAGAGCTTGAGAGTGCACGCAAAAAAGCGCTTTCGCTTGGAATAAAACCTGAAAATATTTTTATAGAAGATTTAAAAGAAGAATTTGTAAGAGATTTTGTATTTCCAATGTTTAGAGCAAATGCCATTTATGAGGGTGAATATCTTTTAGGTACTTCCATTGCTCGTCCTTTAATAGCAAAAAGACAAGCTGAGATAGCAAATCTGACAAACGCTGATGCAGTTTCACATGGAGCTACCGGTAAAGGGAATGATCAAGTGAGATTTGAGATAGGATATCTAAAATTCAATCCGGATTTGACTATTATAGCACCTTGGAGAGAGTGGGATTTGAACTCACGCGAAAAACTCTTGCAGTATGCACAAAAACATGGAATTAGTATAGAAAAAAAGGGTAATAAATCACCCTACTCTATGGATGCAAACTTGCTTCATATCTCATATGAGGGATTGGTTTTGGAAGATCCGAATCAAGAACCGGAAGAGAACATGTGGAGATGGACTGTAAATCCCCAAAAAGCGCCTGATGAACCGGAAATTATAGAAATAGAATACAAAAACGGTGATCCTGTAAAATTAAATTCAAATTCATTAAATCCAGCGCAAATGCTCACAAAACTGAATGAACTTGGCGTAAAACATGGCATAGGAAGACTTGATATTGTTGAAAACAGATATGTGGGAATGAAATCACGCGGCTGCTATGAAACTCCTGGCGGCACTATCATGCTAAAAGCGCATAGAGCCATAGAAAGTATCACCCTTGATAAAGAAGCAGCACATTTAAAAGATGAATTGATGCCTCGCTTTGCAAGTTTAATATATAACGGTTTTTGGTTTTCACCTGAAAGAGAGATGTTGCAAGCTGCTATAGATAAATCTCAAGAAAGCGTAAATGGAATAGTAAGGATTAAACTTTACAAAGGAAATGTAATAATTATAGGCAGAGATTCAAAAACAGATAATCTGTTCAATCAAGCATTTTCAACTTTTGAAGAAGATGAAGTCTACAATCAAAAAGATGCGGCAGGGTTTATAAAACTAAATGCACTTAGATTTATAATAAGTGGAAAAAATAAGAAGCTACAAAACAAAAGCTAAGATATATTTTATAAAAATAATAATAAAGGAATATTTATGAAAGTTTTATTAGTTAAAGATGTAAAAGGAATTGGAAAAACAGGGGAGATAAAAGAGGTCAAAGACGGTTATGGCAAAAATTTTTTAATAGGTAAAGGATTTGCAAAACTTGCAACAAATGAAGTTTTACGCCAATATGAATCTGAAAAGAAGAGAAAAGCCGAATCTGAAGCCAAAGAGTTAGAGAGGATAAAAGAGATAAAAGCTACGGTTGAAAAAATAAATCTTGTTATAAAACGCTCTTTAGGCGCAAACGGAAGCCTTTTTGGAGCAGTAACAAAAGATGAGATAGCAAAAGAGCTTGAAACTCAACATCAAATAGAAATCGACAAAAAAAATATAGAGATTGAACTGCCGATAAAAAATACCGGTATTTTTAATGTATCCATCAAGCTCGGTCATGCAATCCACTCAAACCTTAAATTAGAAATCATAGGGGAATAGGCTTATGTTCCATTCAACTACTATATTGGCATATAAAGGCGAAAATGAATCTGTTATCGGAGGGGATGGACAAGTAACTTTCGGTAATACTGTTTTAAAAAATAATGCTGTGAAAATTAGAAAATTGTATAATGGCAATATTTTAGCAGGTTTCGCAGGAAGTACGGCAGATGCCTTTAATCTGTTTGATATGTTTGAAAATATTTTAGAACAAAAAAAAGGAGACTTGCTAAAGTCAGTTGTTGAATTTTCAAAAGAGTGGCGCAAAGATAAATATCTGCGCCGTTTGGAAGCGATGATGATTGTTTTAAACAGGGAGCATATTTTCATTTTAAGTGGTACAGGCGACGTGGTAGAGCCCGAAGACGGGCAAATAGCAGCCATTGGTAGCGGCGGTAATTATGCTATCTCGGCTGCGCGCGCTCTAAACAAACACTCGCAACTTGGAGGAGAAGGAATTGTTAAGGAAAGTTTAAAAATTGCTGCTGACATTTGCATATACACAAACCATTCTATAAAAACTTTTATTCTAAAGGATGAAAAAGAGTAATGAATCTAACACCAAAAGAGATTGTGGCTTATTTAAATGAATATATAATAGGACAATTTGAAGCCAAAAAAGCTATAGCCATAGCACTTAGAAACAGATACAGACGCATGAAACTTGAAAAAGAGATGCAAGATGAGGTTATACCAAAAAATATTTTGATGATAGGATCTACAGGCGTAGGTAAAACGGAGATAGCAAGACGACTTGCCAAAATGATGAATCTGCCTTTTGTAAAAGTTGAAGCCAGTAAATATACAGAAGTGGGCTTTGTAGGACGCGATGTTGAGTCCATGGTCAGAGACTTAGCGCTTGCCGCACTTGCACTTGTAAAATCAGAACACAAGGAAAAAAACAAACAGGCAATAAACAAATATGTTGAAAAAATAATACTTGAAAAACTTTTACCGCCGTTGCCTAAAGGTGCAAGTGAAGATAAACAAGATGCTTACAAACAAAGCTATGAAAAAATGCGAGAAAGACTCATAACAGGAGACCTTGACGGATTAAATATAGAAGTAGATTTACATCAAAGCGACAATGATTTTGGAAGCGATTCCAATATGCCTCCGGAAATGATAAAAGTGCAAGAATCTTTTATAAAGATACTAAGTGCGGGACAAAACAGTATAAAAAAAGAGATATCCGTAAAAGAAGCTAAAGAAGTTTTGAAAATTGAAGCTGCCGATAAGATATTAAACAATGAAGCCATAAAGCGTGAAGCGGCTCAAAGAACACAAGACAGCGGTATAATATTTATAGATGAGATTGACAAAATAGCAGTCCCCTCATCTGCTCAAGGCAGACAAGACCCCAGCAAAGAAGGGGTTCAACGAGATCTGTTACCAATAGTTGAAGGCTCAACTGTTTCAACAAAACTTGGCTCCATAAATACAGACCATATACTTTTTATAGCAGCAGGTGCTTTTCATTTGAGCAAACCGAGTGATTTAATTCCGGAACTTCAAGGAAGATTTCCTTTGAGAGTTGAATTAAATTCGCTTAATGAAGATACATTATGCAAGATTTTAACCCAGCCAAAAAACTCCTTATTGCGCCAATATCAAGCGTTGTTAAAAGCAGAAGATGTAGAGCTTATTTTTGATGATGAAGCTATAAAAGCTATTGCAAAAATAGCCTATGCGGCAAATGAAAAAACGGAAGATATAGGTGCAAGAAGACTGCACACCATAATAGAAAAAGTTATCGAAGACATCAGCTTTAGTGCAGATGAACATAAAGGCGAAACGATACATGTAAATGCAGCCTTGATTCATAAAAAGCTTGATGCAATCGTTGAAAACGAAGATAGCGCAAGGTATATTTTGTGAATAAAAACTCTCAAAAAGCAGAATTTATAGCCGTAGTCGGCAAGCCAAATGCTGGCAAAAGCTCTCTTTTAAATTGGCTTGTTGATGAAAAGATAGCTATGGTTTCACAAAAAGCTAATGCCACAAGAAAAAGAGCAAATATAATAGTTATGCACAACAACACTCAATTTATATTTGTCGATACTCCGGGCATTCATGCAAGCGAAAAGCTTTTAAATAAATTTATGCTTGAAGAGGCTTTAAAAGCTATGAGTGATTGCGGCTTGATATTATTTCTGACACCAATCACAGACTCTTTGCAAAGCTACAAAAACTTTTTAGAATTAAAAACAAACAAACCGCATATTATTTTGCTTACAAAATGCGACACCGTAAGTAATGAAAAAATATTAAAGAAGATAGCTGAGTTTGAAGTTTATCAATCACATTTCAAAGCACTTATTCCAATTTCTATTAAACACAATAAATCTAAAAAATATTTATTAGATGAATTGGAAAAGTTTATTCCGCCCAATCCATATTTTTATGACCCTGAACTTTTAACAACTCAAAGTATGCGTGAAATTTATAAAGAGTTTATAAGAGAAGCTATCTATAAATTTACAAATGATGAAATTCCATACCTGTCTGATGTAGTCATCGATAAAGTTGATGAAAAAGGAGAAATTTATAATGTTTATGCAGATATTATAGTTAAAAGAGAGAGTCAAAAAAATATTGTCATAGGAAGCGGCGCAGGAACATTAAAAAAAATAGGAATATATTCAAGAAAAATGATTGAAAAAATTATTAATAAAAAGATTTTTTTGAAAATATCCGTTAAAAGTGATAAAAAAATTGCAAAAAATGAAAAAACTTAATCAAATATGGGATTTAGTAATGAAATTTTTTATTTTTTGTGATACAATAACTACTGTATAGTCTTAAGGATGGATACTAAATGGCAAAAATAAAAAAAAATAAAAGTAGTGGTACATCTTCATCTATCATTACAATAGACCCGTATTCAAATACATCATACAAATTCAGTGCAAATGAATTAACAGAAAATGATCTTAAAAGATCATCTTTCAAGAAAAGCAGCTTTTTCATATCCTATGTTATGGCAAAAGATATAGTATTTGGTACTATAGAAATCAGCAGAAGTGTTCTATCTGATGATTTGCAAGATGCTCTTGAGATAAAAGCATATGAAGATTTAGGTTTAGATTCATCTATAAATTATAAAATTAATTATGTAGAAACGATATCTTCCATAAATGATCAAAAAAATTATGTATATGATGTGTTTGCTGTCAATTCGGATATTTTGACACAAAGTTTTTCTTATTTAAAAGGAAAACTATCATATGTTGATTATATAACAACTGCGCCAATGTTGATTTCTGCCTTATACAAAAAAAGTATTATAGACCAAAGAGGCGGCGCTGAATGTTTTATATATTTTCAAAAAAATGATGCCTTTTTGGCAATTTATCAAAATGGGCGATATCTATATTCAAAGTCTTTAAGATATTCATTAAAAGAGATAAATGAAAGATTTTGTTCGTTAATGGGCGAAAGAGTTGATGAAGAGATATTTTTTGATATATTGAAAAAAGATGGTTTAAATACCAGCAATATTAAATATCAACAACAGTTTATGAAATTGTTTGGAGAAGTTTTTCTTTATATAAATGATATTGCAGTATATGGAAAAAGATATTGCAGTATCTCTCAAATCGACAGGGTTTACATAGGAACAGAAATAGGTTCTATAATTGGAATGAATGAATACGCTAAAAGTTACATGGGACTTGAAGCTCATGATTTTAATTTTAGTATAGCTATAAATACAAAAGAAGAGTATGTAGATCAAATTCATGTAATGATGGTGCTTGCAGCTCAATCACACTTAGAGTTTGACAGCGAAAAAGCATTTAACTTTACCATATTTAAACGTCCTGATCCTTTATCAAAAAGACCAGCTGGTATATTTCTTGGAGCTGTAGTGGCAGGATTGGCGGCAGGTTTGATATATCCTGTATTTAATTACGGATTTGGATTTTATAGTCAAGTTGTCCACGAGATAAAAAACAAAGAGTATCAAGAAAAACTTGTAATAGCTAATGATATGAGAGGACAAATTGCATCTCTTCAACAAGACTATGATGTTTTAAAATCCAATTACGATACAGAGTCCAATCTTTTAATGACAAGAGAAGGATTGCTAAAAGAAATCAAAAGCAAAAGAGTTGATTATAAAATGAAAGGGGTCATTATATCCGACCTCGTTAGTATGGTAAATAAAAATAATGTAAAATTAAAAAATATATCTCAAACAAACAATACTGTAATCCTCTCTTTAGTAAGTCAAAACGAAAAAAATATAACAGAGCTTATAGACGAGATAGCAGCCATAAAAGATGAAGTAACGGAAACGCAACGTTACACAATCAGAACAAAAACTATATTAAAAAACAGCAATACAAGTAGATATGAGAGCAATATCAGCATGGAGGCTTTATAATGCATGAAGATACGATATTAGACAAAATTGACAATTGGCTTTCGGCAAAAAGTAAAAATGAACGCGGATTGGTATATATAGCAACTTGTTGTGTAGTTCTTGGCATTATATATCTTACTTTGTTTGAATCTTCAGAGCTGTATTTAAATAGCAAACAAAGAATTTTAAATGACACTACGAGTAAATTATCAAATGAAATTAATTTCATAAATTCCAACTCGCAAGTAATTCCGCAATTACAAATCGGCATTCAAAACTACTCAACCTCTTTAACTGACATAAGAGATTCAAATGAGTACATTGACGGCAAACTAAAAGATTTGTCATATTTGTTGTTTAATGACAAAAGCTGGGCTAACTTTATGGATAGATTAGCTTTTTTAGCAAAAGAGTATAATGTAAATATTTTAAAGATTGAAAATAATTTTTTAGACAATCAGGACTTGCAAAACACAAAAGTAAAACAAGTTTTGGATGTAGAGGTTGATTTTATAGGAAATTTTCATAATACTATAAAATTTTTAAATGCTATCGAAGAGAGTCAGCTTGTTGTTGATATATACAATAGCAATATATCCAGCAGCATTAGAAGCAATTCTATAGACAGCAATATTCAAATCGCAGTATGGGGGATGTTATATTGAAAAAGTTTACTATTATAATATGTGCATCTTTGATATGCATAGGAAGTGTAGCTGGTAGTAGTGCCGATAAAGTAGAATATGATAAATTTTTCAATGAGATTAGTCAAGTACGTGTAGGTATTTTAGACCAAGATATAAGCAATATAGCAAATCCTTTTATAGCAGCACCAGCTCCTGTCAGTGTAAACAGCGCCAATGCTTCATCACCGATATTTAAGCTTAGCGCCATTCTTGAGAATAAAGTTAAAATCAACGACACATGGCTATCCAAAGGTTCTGCGATTGACGGTTTGGTAGTAATTGCTATAAAACAAAACAGTGTTATTTTAGGCAATGAAAATAGAGCAATAGAATTATTCTTAAGGGAAAAAAATGAAAATAGCATCATCACAATCAATTAAAAAAGGTATTGTATTATCAGCAAGTGTTGCGCTGTATACATTGGTAGTATTACCATCTTTACTTTCGGCACAAACAGCTCAAGCCAAAAAAGGGTGCGAATACAGAACATTGAGCATGAAAATTAATCCTGATGTTAAAATCAACGAAGTATTATCTCAACTATCGGAAAAGTGTGATTTTAGCATAGTATTTTCAGATGCACCTGCTGTTGAGATAGCAAATCAACCATTATACGGCACAAATATAAAAGATAAATCTCTTTTTGAGGCGTTGGATATTTTGATAGCGTCCAGCAATCTCGACTATGAATATAAAAATAGTGTTCTAAAAGTTTCAGCCCTTACCACCAAGAGTTTTAAAATCGATTATATAACATCTGTCAGACAAGGAACAGCCACTATGAGTGCTTCTGTTAACTCCGCTCCAAGGCAAGTAACAGCTGGCGGAGAAACAAGTATTGACAGATCCGATAATGAGATAATTGTAAAAGAAGAGTTTGATTTTTGGAATACTATCAATACGGAAATACAAGCCATACTAAATACAGGCAAAGAGATCTATGTTGCAAAAGAACCGATAATAAATTCAAGAGCCGGATTAATAACGATAACCGCAACAAAAGATCAGCTAAAAAGAGTGGAAGAGTATTTTAATACTTTAAAAGATAGATTATCAAAACAGGTTTTAATAGACGTCACCATAC
The DNA here is from genome assembly GCA_031257555.1 of Campylobacteraceae bacterium. Lineage (GTDB taxonomy): Bacteria > Campylobacterota > Campylobacteria > Campylobacterales > Campylobacteraceae > JAIRKW01. Next base: position 12,083 of record JAIROK010000105.1, read on the forward strand.
TCTCTGTAGAACTCAATAATGATAACAGAATGGGAGTTGACTGGTCTAAATTTCAACTTGGATTTTTTGGCGAAGCCCTTGCTGCTGCTACAGGTATAAATGCCGGAGCATCATGGTCTTACAATCCAAGCACACCAAGTGCCAACTATCCATACTATCCAAATTCAGGAAACGGCGGCAACAGCATAACATCATCAAACAGCGGCTCTTTGAATACAGGAGGAACTATTGCTTTTGGTGGTGGTGCACAATTTTCAATTGACGGTGTTTTCAACTTTTTGAAAGATAAAGGCAAAACAAGTGTTGTCTCTAATCCTAAAGTTTTAACACTAAATAACCAACAAGCATTAATTACTGTAGGCGATACGATAAACTATCAAACAAGATCAACAACAGTTACATCGAGTACTACTGCAACAACAAGCGAAGACATAACAAATTATTCGCTTTTTGTAGGAATATTACTAAATATACTTCCTACCATATCCGATAATAATAATATCATGTTAAGAATTAACCCTTCACTGAGCGATTTTAAATATAGAGAAGACGATGTTAGATATGCCAGATCAGACGGAACTGCTATTCCAAGAACGATAGCCCCTGATACTGTAGACAAAAAACTCTCTACTGTAGTAAATGTAAAAAACGGAGATACTATAATATTGGGCGGTTTGATTACAAATAATGTTCTATCTGTAAACAGAGGTGTTCCAATACTTAGCAGTATTCCTATTTTAGGATATGCATTCAAATATGCAGGAGAAGAGACAAAAACTAAAGAATTGGTTTTTATAATTACTCCAAAAATTATTGGAGAAGATATATCCGCTATCTCACCTGAGTCGTTAAAAGATTTAGGCTATAATAACGTCTTAGAATGATAACAGATGTAGATACAAACCGTTTTTATGATGTCAAAAACATATTTGTTGAGGGAAAAGTATTTGATTACATAAACCTCGACAAATCTGTTATAGCCTACGATAGGTTATCGAATGCTATCAATAAACCATTAAAATTAGTCCTTTTTTATGGAAAACCAGGTAGCGGCAAGACATTTTTATTAGAAAAAATATACAGTGATTTAAGAGGTAAATATCCTATAGTATTTTTTCCAAGACCTTTTTTTGATGAAAAGCAGTTTTTAAAATCTCTTTTTGAAGAAGTTTTTGCTATAAAATCTCCGATATTTAGCGGTTACGAAGAGTTTTTGGCTATATATAAAACTAAAATTCCAAAAAAATCAGAAGATGTAGTAGTAACAGTTTTGCTTGATGAAGCTCAACTATACCCTAATGACTTGATAGAAAAAATCCGCCTGATGGCTGATACAAGATTGTTTAAATTTCTATTTACGGTTCATAAAACCGAAAAAGAAGATGTTTTAGCAAAAGATTATTTCAAAACAAGAATTTGGGAAAGCATCGAACTTGCAGATTCAACATTTGAAGAGATTAAAACATATTTGGAAAAAAAGTTTATCTATCACAATAAGCTTGAATATTTCACTCACATAAAAGACTTTATTTCATTCATTTTTTTCGTAACCAATGGCAATCTAAGAAGTGTAAACAAGTTACTTTTTAAAGTTTTTGAGTTGTACGAATATTATGAAGCCAACAAGCCTTCGATTGTAATAAATAGCAGCAATAGAAAAAAAATTATTGAAATGGCTGCAATTGCAACAGGATTTTTAAATGCTTAAAACTAAAGAGGTGCTTATACTCGAGGAACGATGGAAAGAACTTAGAAACAAAAAGATATTCAAAAAAATTATTATATTTTTCTCTATATTACTATTAGTTTTATCACTTATACTTTTATATCTAATATTAAATACACAAAACAAAGACAACATAACCAATGCAAACAACATCTCTTTAAATGCAAGCGTAAATCAAACAACAAATACTATAAATTCCACAGATGTGTTACTGCAAAATAACTTCACAACTAAAAGCGACCATTCAATAGATAGTTTGGCTGACAATAAAAACAAAACAAATAGCAATGTCAATAAGACAGTTATTAAATTGCCCGAAATTTCATATATAGGTCCTCAAATAATTATAGAGCCTCCGGAAGAGAAAAAAATTATTATTGAGACAAGCAATATTCAAAATATCAATGAACTTATTAAAAAATTTGAAAATACAAATAACATAATATTTGCAAATATGATATCTGAAGAGTTTTTTGATAAAAAAGATTATAAAAAATCTTTAAAATTTGCTTTAAAGGCCAATGAGATAGATCCCAAAAATGAATCTAGCTGGATAATGTTTGCAAAAAGCCAAGTAAAACTTGGCAACAAACAAGATGCAATAAAAGCACTCGAAATTTTTACAAAATCATCTAAAAATTCTAAGAATGCAATAAATTTATTGCAAAGAATTAAAAGTGGGGAATTTAAATAGAATTTTAGAATTTTAAATGGTAAAATATATAACAAAAAAATATAGAAGGTTCTATAATGAGTAATATGGCAAATACAGGTGCTACGAATGCGATTATAAACTATCTTGTAGGAAATAGAATTATAGATGAAGCAACAGCAGAAAATATCAAAATAGCAGCTTCACAAGAAGGTTCATCGCTTGGTTATGCATTAATAGACAGCGGTTATTTTTCAAAAGATGATTTACTAATTTTGCTTTTAGGTTTTTACAAAAGTGGAACTATCACCCTTGATGATATTACTACAGAGTTTGCAATACAATCAGATATTTTTTTGAAATTCTTTGCAGATGAGTCCGGTTTTGAATATATGGATTTAGATGCCATTGAAATCGACTCAAAACTTTGCAAAAAAATAGCTTTGGCGCAATTAAAAAAATATGAAGCTTTGCCCATAAAAGAAGATGATATAAATATATTCATTGCTGTTAAAGATCCGTCAAATATAACAACCAGAGAAGGTTTACAACGACTGTTTAACAGAAAAATCGTAAAAATTATAATAGCTGATCCCACGCTTATTGAAAAATATCTAAACAAAATAGAACTTAGTGAAAGTATAAATGGAATTATTAATGAAATAAGACGCGAGATATCGACAAGTGCTGCTGATAACCCACAAGAGTCTTCCGGTGTTTTAAAGTTAATTGAAGCGATACTAAAAACATCTATTCTTTCACGTGCAAGCGATATTCATATAGAACCTACAGAAAAAAATTGTGTAGTAAGAAGCAGAATTGATGGTATGTTAACTGAAACATTTATATTTGAAAAAGATATATATCCGCCTCTATCCTCAAGAATAAAATTGCTCTCAAATATGGATATAGCTGAAAAAAGAAAACCGCAAGATGGAAGATTTTCAGCAAAAATCATCGGAAAAGAGTATGACTTTCGTATTTCAGCACTTCCAACACTGTTTGGAGAATCTATAGTCATAAGGATTTTAGATAAATCAAAAATCATGATTAAGATGGAAAATCTTGGCATGCACCCGGCAAATTATGAAAAATTTTCTCGAGCCATGCGTTCTCCTTACGGAATAATATTGGTAACAGGACCTACGGGAAGCGGTAAAAGTACAACTTTATATGCCGCACTTAATGCCATTAAAAGCATAGAAAGTAAAATAATTACAGTAGAAGACCCTATCGAATATCAACTAAACTTAGTCCAACAAGTGCATGTAAATGAAAAAGCCAATTTGACTTTTGCATCTGCACTTCGCTCAATACTAAGACAAGATCCTGATATTATAATGATAGGCGAGATTAGAGATCAAGAGACGCTTAGAATTGCCGTACAAGCAGCACTTACGGGACACCTTGTATTTTCAACACTTCACACAAATGATGCTATTAGTGCAGTAACAAGAGCAATTGACATGGGAATTGAACCTTATTTGATAAGTGGTGCTTTAGTTGCGATAGAAGCACAAAGGTTGATTAGAAAATTATGCCCCAACTGCAAAACCAAAATAAATCTTCCAAAATCGATGCATGATAGAATAAAATCATTCATTTCTGAAAATTACACTTTTTATAAAGCTGTTGGGTGCGAAAAATGCTCTCAAACAGGATATCTTGGACGTGAGATGATTTCAGAAATCTTACCTATTAGCGAAAAAATATCAAGCATGATAGCTCAAGGCACCACAAAAGAAGAGTTAAAAAAGCAAGCATATTCTGAAGGGTTTATAGATCTGTTTAAAGATGGCATTATCCGTGCAGCAAAAGGAATAACATCTATAGATGAAGTATTGAGGGTGGCAAAATCATGAGTTTAAAATATTTTGAAGTAGAATCTTCACGTAAAGGACAGCGCTCAAAAACTGTTATTCAAGCAAATAGTAGAACTGAGATTGTAAGAATTTTTAAAGCAAGAAATCCTGACAGCTCAATAGTTAAGGTAACAGAAACATCAGTACCTCTTGATGTTCAATTCAAAAAAATTAAAGAGACTGCATTGGGCGCTTTTTTCAAAAAGAGCATTAAAACCGAATTTCTCGTCTCATCTTTTAGGCAGTTATCTGTCATGACGAATGCAGGCATCCCTATACATGATGGCGTAAAAGAGGTAGGAATATCAGCGCCTGATCAAAAAATAAAAACTATTTTTGCAAAAATAGACGAAGATTTGAATGCCGGTCTTAGTCTCTCTGCATCTGCTTCAGCCTTTAGAGAAGAGCTTGGAGATGTTAGTATAGCCATGATTGAACTTGGTGAAAATACGGGTAATTTGTCGGATTCTTTAAAAAAGCTTTCTGATATTCTTGAAAATGTATATGAAAATAAAAAAAGATTTAAAAAAGCTTTGAGATATCCTATAATGGTTATATCTGCAATAATAATAGCATTTGTGATTTTGATGGTCTTTGTTGTTCCTGCATTTAGAGATATTTTTTCACAGCTTGGCGCAGAACTTCCATTGCCAACAAAAATCCTGCTTGGAACCGAAAGTGTTATAAGTAATTATGGATTTTATATACTTGGCGGTCTGATTATGGCATATATAATTTTTCGCCGCTCATACAAGACAAACCCTCTATTTCACGCACAAATCGACAAATATTTATTAAAAATATATCTTGTAGGCAAAATAATATTTTATTCAAATATGCATAGATTTACATTAATACTCTCTGAACTTATTAAAGCAGGTATACCGGTCATTGAGGCTTTGGATACCGCGCTACTGACAGTTAGTAATGTAAATATACAAGAAAAACTCTCTTTGGTTAAGATATCGGTTCAAAGAGGTATTTCATTAACAGAATCTTTTAAAGAAACCGGACTTTTTGAAAGTATGTTGATACAGATGATTCAAGCCGGAGAAAGAGGCGGTATGTTAGATGCAATGCTTATAAAAGTAACAGACTATTTTGATTCCAGATTTAACGAAATCATAGATAACATATCAAGCTATATAGAGCCGATTTTGATTGCATTTATCGCCGCTATGGTTTTATTGCTTGCTCTTGGTATATTTTTGCCTATGTGGGAATTAGGATCTGCTGTTAAATAATTATGAAAAATACTATAAATAGTAAAAAGATGCTTCTTGCATCTTTTTATTACAAATTGTTACACAGCTTATCTTGATATTACGAATTGTTACATAAATAGTCAGTTTTAACTTCAAAAACGATTGCGAGCATATTCAAAAACTTAAATAAGGTTATTTTTTTCATATAATATCATTCATTTCACATGCAAATTTTAATGTGAATTTTACTAACATCAAAGGATCTGAATGAAGACGAAAAGTTTGTATATATCGTCGCTTGAGCCATATTCCGGAAGTTTGGTAATTGGCATGGGATTTATGGAAGTTCTAAGACGCCGCGTAAAAAATATCGCATTTTTTCGCCCTATAGTACCTTCAAAAAAGACAGACAATATTGTCTCATTTATGCTTGAGTACTACGATCTGAAAATAGATTTTTCAGACGCTGTTGGTTTTAGTATCGAAGAGGTCAAGTCAGCTGCTGCTGAAGGAAAACTAAACGAGTTGATACAAAGCTTAATTACTAAATTCAAAACTCTTGAAAAAAATTATGACTTTGTTTTGTGTGAAGGCATACCTCGCTCTTTGCTTTCATCAGTTGTAGATTTTGACATAAACTTTGAAGTTGCAAAAAATTTAGGTATTCCTTTAATAAATATATTAAATGGCACAAATCGTACAAATCTTCAACTTATTGATGAAATAAAAATAGAATCAAAAGCAATCAAAAAAAATGGCTGCAGCCATTTTAGCACTTTTGTTAATAGATTAAATCCGGATACTTTGGAAAAACTCGAAGAAGACATAAAGCAGTTTGAAGCTCTATATCCACCAATATATTTGCTGCCGGAAGTTGAAGAGCTTAGCAGCCCTACTATAGAAGAGATAAAAAATGCTCTTGGCTGCAAATTTATCTTCGGAAAAGAGAGTGATTTAAAACGTGTCGTAAAACAGACAAGAGTCATTTCTACCACAATTGACACTATGCTTTTATATTTGCAAGAAAATGATTTGGTGATAACAGGCGGAGACAGGTCAGATATCATCTTGGGCGTTCTTGCTGCAAACAATTCAGGCACTTATCCTACAATAGCAGGTATTCTACTCATAGGAGATATTTTACTAAAAGACTCATTTTTAAAATTAATAAAAGGTTTTTCAAAAATCTCCTTACCCATTTTAAGTATTAGCGGCGATACACTCTCCGCAGTTTTAAAAACAAGAGAGGTGCCGGCGCAAATTACTATAAACAGTGAACGCAAAATAGCCCTTGCCATGGGATTATTCTCAAGTAGGGTTAATACGGAAAATATTGAAAAATATATCGATACAGCCTCAAATTCAATGTCTATGACACCAATTATGTTTGAATATAACATATTTGAAATGGCAAGAAAAAATAAAAAAAGAATAGTATTGCCTGAAAGCAATGATGATAGGATTTTGCGCGCAGCCGAAATCATTACAAGAAGAGATGTCGCTGATATCATACTTTTAGGTAAAGTTTCCGACATAAATACAAAAGCAGCTTCTTTGGGTATAGATATCTCAAAAGCCACCATTATAGATCCGGCAACATCTGCTCTGTTGGAAAATTACGCGAAAGAGTTTTATGAACTTCGTAAAACAAAAGGTGTAACCATAGAACTTGCAAAAGATGCGATGCAAGGGCTAAGCTATTTTGCAACTATGATGGTCTATAAAGGTGATGCCGATGGCATGGTATCAGGAGCCATTCATACTACAAGCGATACGATACGTCCTGCTTTGCAAATTATCAAAACAAAACCTGGTATCTCCATAATCTCAAGTATATTTTTTATGTGTTTGGATACAAAAGTGCTTGTTTACGGCGATTGCGCTGTCAATAAAGATCCAAGTGCGGAAGAGCTTGCACAAATTGCTATCTCTTCGGCTGATACCGCTATTGGTTTTGGAATAGAACCAAAAGTAGCTATGCTCTCTTATTCTACCGGAAATTCCGGTGAGGGGGCTGATGTGGAAAAAGTAAAAGAAGCTGTAAAAATAGCTAAAAGAAAGCGACCTGATTTGGCAATAGAGGGTCCAATACAATATGATGCTGCAATCGACCCAACTGTAGCCAAAACAAAACTGCCTGAAAGCAAAGTGGCAGGTCAAGCTACAGTGTTTATATTTCCGGATTTAAATACGGGCAACAACACGTATAAAGCTGTTCAGCGCTCCTCAAATGCTGTAGCAGTGGGTCCTGTACTTCAAGGGCTCAAAAAGCCTGTTAATGATTTAAGCAGAGGTTGTCTGGTAGCAGATATTGTAAATACGGTTGCTATTACAGCTATTCAAGCCGGTCAAATTGATGGAGAATAACTATGAAAATACTTGTAATAAATTCTGGAAGCTCTTCCATCAAGTTTCAACTTTTTTCCATGAGGGAAAGCAAAGTAATAGTATCAGGACTTATAGAACAAATAGGCGAATCTATAGGTAAAGTAAAAATAAGCTCGGTGCACCATGAAGAGCCGATAACAAAAACAGTTCAAGTAAAAGACCACGAACAAGGCATTGAAATCATCTCGTCATTTTTGATAGATGAAAAAGTGATAAAAGGCTTTGATGAATTAGACGGAATAGGACATAGAGTAGTGCACGGGGGTACTATACAAGAAACTGAAATCATTAATGATAAAATCATAAAAGTTCTTGA
>JAIROK010000107.1 GCA_031257555.1 Campylobacteraceae bacterium
GTTGCGTCTATGAGAATTTTATCTTTTGTAAACTCTTTGGTCTCTATCCCTTTTAATATCATGGCTTTAGCGGCTCTATCTTTGACCGAACCGCTCGGATTGTAATATTCGGCTTTAACGTATATCCGAACGCCGTTTGGAGATATATTTTGCAGTTTTACAAGAGGCGTATTTCCAACCAAATCTAAAATATTGCTCAAAACCAAAACCCTTTTATGAAATTTTGAGATAAATTGTAGCACATTTAAATTGAAAATACAATAGTATATTTATAAATTTAATCAGGAATATATAATTAGGTATATCAATGAAATGAAGTTTATAACCATCATTAATTTTTTGTCTTATATAAAAAATTAGAAAAAAAATACTTAAAAATAATCAGCAAATATTGACAAATATTAAATAATTGCATAAAATGACATTTATGATTTTTTTATAAGGAGTTTTTATGTCAAAACGTGTGTACGGACGCAATGAAAATGTCGAGCAAGATATAGGTTCAATTATAATTCAACATATATTGTGCGTAAAATCAAACCAAGGTTTGGTTATCTGGCTTACAGAGAGATTGCTTCCTAAATTGTTTTGGATTGGTATAATTGCAAGTATTTATTTTGCTTTTTCTATAGCTTCAATCAATAATGATTCTATTTTTTCAGCTGTATTGACATTTATTGTTGCTTTAATAGCTTCTTTTACAGTTGTAATCATAAGTTTTTATACTATATATGTTTTAAAGAGCCTAAAAGATGCTTTTGTGCTTAAAGAAGAGGACGGCTGCGGCTGCGGAAAGCACGATAAAGAAGCTAAAGCTCTTGACGCATCGACTCATGCAGCAGACCCAATTTCTGCAAAAGCTAAGAGAAAACCAGGACCAAAGAAGGGAAGCAAAAGAGGTAGAAAACCAAAAGCAGCAGCTGAGTAATAAAAATTCGCGTGTAAAAATTATGCGCGAATTTTTAACTTTCATAAATTGCTAATGACTAAACCTTTTTAATCAAATTGATATATCATTGATATAAAAAATTTTATATGATTTTTTTGCAATGGTATATTGAATTGATACGAATCATATTGGCTGAAAAGTTTATAATTTTTTCAACTTGATATATCAAGAGAATATTGAAAGATTAAATTTATTTGTATTAGAATGTATGATTTTTTATTTTCTAAAGTTTTTGAATTGTTTTTGACTTGTGCTTGAAATTTTGTTGTTATCATTTGTTATTTTTATGCAAATAAGCGTATTAAAATTTGATTTTTTACAGACATTTTGCACTGATTTTCATATATGAGTTTATAAGTTTTTAGAGTTTTAGAAGTAGAAAATTTATAAATTATTTTGCATGATAAAAACATAAAAAAGATGAATAAATTTACAGTATTAATTGCTGTAAATAGTTTTTGTAAAAATATATCAAATAATTTCTATTAAAACTTTAAAATAATATAATATTATAAATATCTATTTTTTAATAAGTTTTTTATTTTCAGGATTGCCCAAAAGTGCCTCTAAAGACTCTTTTGATTTATCTTCCTTGGTTCGTTTGGGTTTTGCGGTATCGATAGATAAATTTAAAAATATTGGCGTATCTTCGATAGAGATTTGCAAAATTGCTCCTATTGGAACACTTACAAGTGAAGCATAATTTTCACTGCCAAATCCAGCCTCAAAATTTAAACAATTATCTACAATTTTTGCACTTGTGAAAGTGTAATTTTCAAGAACAAAAACCGTAAGAGATTGAAGGTTTTGCATGAAAGATGCGGGAAGTTTTGGGTTGAAATCTACACGTGAAATATCGGTTACAATTTTAAAAGGTATATTATTTTTAAAAAGCAAAGAAAGCGTTTGCGTGAGGCTTTGGTGAATTATTTGTATAAACTCTCTGCTTTCTAAAAAATCGCGTGGCTGCATCAAATCTCCTTAAGTTCATTTACAAGTTTTTTTATCTCATTTATGCCTATTTGCCAAAATTTTTCATCTTCTATGTCAAACCCAAAAATAGATATAAGCTCTTTTGGGCTCTTGCTTCCACCTGATGATAAAAATTCAAGATATTTTTGTTTGAAATCGCCGTTTTTATCATTCTTGTAAAGTCCGAATAACGCTAAAACCAGTAACTGCCCGTAGGCATACGCGTAGCAATAAAAAGGCGTATGGATAAAGTGTGGGATATAACTCCACCAAATTTCATAATTTTTGGTAAGCTCTACGCTTTTGCCGAACATTTTACTGCTCTCTTGCATCCAAAGTTTATTAAATTCATCTAACGAAAGCTCATCATCTTTTGCATGCACAGCACGTTCAAATGTTGTGAAATTTATCTGTCTGTATAAAGTAGCAAAAATATCTTCAAGTTTTGATGAGAGCATAGCTATTTTTGTTTGCTTTTTAGCATTTTTTTTCATTTCGTCAAAAACAAGCATTTCGGCAAATACGGATGCTGTCTCTGCGGTTGTGAGCGGAGTATCGCTTAAAAGATATCCGACACTTCTTGAAAGATACTGATGTATAGCGTGTCCTAATTCGTGTGCTAAAGTAAAAAGATCCCGTCTTTTATCAGTATGATTTAAAAGTACATATGGGTGCGTATCGACAGTTGCAGAGTGTGAAAATGCTCCGCCTCTTTTGGAAGGTTTTGGATACACGTCTATCCAACCCTCTTCAAAAGCTTGTTTTGCTATTTTGGCAAATATAGGTGAAAATGCCTCAAATGTATTTAAGATAATTTCTTGTGATTTTTCGTATCCAAATATCTCTTCTTCAGCCTCCAAAGGAGCATATCTGTCGTAATCATAAAGCTTATCAAATCCTAATATTTGACGCTTTTTCTCATAATACTCCTGCACCAATTCAAAACTCTCTTGAGCTGCACAAATCAAGGCATCAACACTTTTTTGTGAAATTTTATTGTCTTTATGCCGATGCTCTTCCGCACTTTTATAATTTCTTATCTCGCACTCTGTTTTTAAATCCCGTTTTATCATATTAAAGATAAAACCTAAAAGCTTTTGATGTTTTTTGAGCTCTTTTGTAAATGCCAAAGAGGCGTTTTTGCGCACATCTCTATTTTTACTGTGAAGAAGGCTTAATATCTCCTCTTCAGACAATTTTTTGCCGTTATACGTAAATTTTAAATTGCTGAAATGCTCATCAAAAAGACGCGAAAAAGCACTTGCTCCGGTTTGCTCCTTTTTTAAAAGAACACTTTCTATGTTGAGGCTTAACTGATGAGGTTTGTCTTTTGTAAGCTCTTTTAAAAAATAAGCATATTTGCCGCTTGAGGCAATAAATGATTTTTGGATTTCCAAATTTAATTTATTAAATTCCAACTCAAAAAAGATTAGATATTCGCTGTAATTTGTATAAATGGTCTGATACTTGGCATAAAATGCACCATTATTCGAATCTTGTGCAAATTTTAATGATGCGTAAGAGATTATACGTCCTAGCATTTGCGAAATGACTTCATATTCGTTGATGCACTCATTAAACTCTAATATGGTTAGATTTTTAAGGTTATTTTTGTAAATTTTATTGAAATTTGAAACTTTTGTTTTAACAAGCTTGGTAAAAGTTTCGATTTCTTGTTCATCTTTAAAGAGTGTGCTTAAATCCCAATCAATTTTACTCAATTTGCTTCCTTAATAAGTTTTTCCAGTACTGCCATTCTGATGGCAACACCATTTTTGACCTGTTCAAGCACTTTACATCTTGGGTCTCTCATCATTTCATCATCTATATCTACATTTCTATGTACAGGACCTGGGTGAAGTACAATAATATCGCGCTTACCTAAAAGCTCTTTTGTAATGCAAAAACCGTTTGCATAATCTTTTAGCGATGCGTAGATTTGGTTTGTATGACGTTCTGTCTGCGTCCTAAGACTCATAATGGCATCTACTTTATCTATGACATCTTTGATATTGTCATATTTTGGTAAATCCGTTTGAGGCATAAAGTGCGGTGGTGCTGCCAAAACGATATTCATTCCAAAACGGCTTAAAAGTTCTATATTGCTGTTTGCTACGCGAGAATTTTTGATATCTCCAACAATTGCGATATTTTTCCCTTTGATATTGCCAAGATTTTTTTTCAGTGTAAACAAATCCAAAAGAGCTTGCGTTGGATGTGCGTGAGAGCCGTCTCCGCCGTTTATAATAGGGCAATGGACATAACGTGAAAGGATATAAGGTACTCCGGCATTTTTATGGCGCACCACTATCGCATTTGGTCCCATAGCATCTAAATTTGCAGCAGTGTCAAAAAGTGTTTCGCCTTTACTTGATGAGCTTTTGGAGACATCAAGACTGATAACTTCAGCTCCCAAGTTTTTTCCTGCTACTTCAAAACTGCTTCTTGTTCTTGTGGAGTTTTCAAAAAATATAGTTATAATTTTTTTGCTTTTCAAAATATCATGAGATGGATTTTTCAAAAAATTCTCTGCTTTTTCAAGCAGTAAATTTACTTCCTCAGTGGAAAAACTTGTCGTATCTATGAGATGACGCAATTTACCTCTCCTAAAAAAACGATTTTGCGAAATTCTATCATATGGGTGCTGTTATTTTTTTTACGCGAAATTATTTTTTGGGATATAATTTTAAAAATTCATACAAAGGCAACATATGAGAAGAGCTGAGTTTGAAATGAGAGATGGGGACGAATTTGAAAAGCTGCTAAATACAGCAAGTTATGGGACATTATGTTTAAACGACAAACCTTTTGCGTACGCTGTGCCTGTGAATTTTGCTTACAATAATATGTCAGTATATTTTCACGGAGCTATTTTAGGAAGAAAATATGAACTCTCATTGAAAAATCAAAAAGGCTCCTTTAGCGTTGTAAAAGAGTATTCATTTATACCTTCTTATTTTGGCGGGGATTTTGCATGTTCTGCAAGCTGGTTTTTTATATCGGCTTTCATAGAAGGTGAACTTTTGCATGTGAGGGAAGATTTTAAAAAAGCTGAGATTTTAGATAAATTGATGAGCAAATACCAAAAAGAGGGAAATTATTTGAGTATTTTGCCAAATTTGGAAAAATATACTGATATGTTAAATAAAACCGCCGTGTATGAACTTAATATCATATCATGGAGTCTTAAAGCAAAAATGGGACAAAATATGAAAAAAGAGCAGTTTGAGAAAATGATAGCCAAATTGCAAGAAAGAGGTTCAAAAAATGATATCTTAACGATAGAGACAATGAAGAAAATTTATACGGCATGTAAATAGAATATTTTCTTCTAACATTTTTTTTGGTAAAATCCTATCTATTTTTAAATTAAAGATCTGTTATGGAGAAAATTTTAAGCGCACTAAACGAATCGCAGCTTGAGGCTGTTAAAGCAATAGATGATCCGATATTGATATTAGCAGGTGCAGGAAGCGGAAAAACAAGAACAATAACTTCACGTTTAGCATATTTGATAGGAGCAGTAGGCATAGACCCTGCCAACACACTCACCCTCACTTTCACAAATAAGGCTGCTGCAGAGATGAGAGAGAGAGCGCTGAATCTTTTGCGCGAATCAAACACTAAAGTAATATATCCGCCGCTTTTATGTACTTTTCACAAATTCGGACTTTTGTTTTTGAAATTTCACATATCAAGACTTGAACGCAGAAACAATTTTGTAGTCATAGACAGCGATGACAAAAAACGTATATTAAAAAGTTTTGAGATAAATATCTCTTCATCTACTGCGGCAAATGAGATTTCAAAGTATAAAAATTCATTTATTTCTCCTGCTATGGCTATGTCTCAAGCAGATCAAAAAGATTATAAAATTATAGCTTCAATATATGAGCGATATGAAGAGTATTTAAAACAAAATAACCTTGTAGATTTTGATGATTTGCTGACATTAACATATAAAATACTTGATGAAAATGATGATTTGTGCGAACAGACGAGCCAAAGATATCAGTATATAATGGTCGATGAATATCAGGATACAAATGATTTGCAATACAAACTTTTAAAAAAGTTGTGTACTGCTCATTCGAATATTTGTGTAGTTGGCGATGATGATCAAAGTATTTACGGCTGGCGCGGTGCAAATATAAAAAATATCCTTGAATTTCCAAAAATGTTTGATAATACGCAAATTATTAAACTCGAGTACAATTATCGCTCGACAGATGAGATTTTACATGCGGCGAATGAACTTATAGATCACAACCGTTCGCGTCTTGGCAAAGTGTTAAAAAGTACTATTGGTAAAGGCAGTGCGATACGGTTTTTAGAATCACCGGATGAAAATCAGGAAGCCTCCGCGATTGCAGCAAGAGTAAAAAAACTTATAGAAGATGGCGTAAATCCGAAAAACATAGCTATACTCTATCGCATAAACGCTCTTAGCCGCTCTTTGGAAGAGGGATTAAATCGAATGAATATACCATTTAAAATGGTAGGAGGTGTAAAGTTTTATGAGAGGACTGAAATAAAAGATTTTATAAGTTATCTTAGAGTTATTACAAATCCGCATGACGATTTTTCGTTAAAGCGCATAATTAACCGTCCAAAACGCGGTCTTGGCAAAGCGAGTATTGATAAATTAGAACAACTTGCGCATGAAAATAAGCTCTCTATTTATGGCTTTATGTGTTCGAACAGAGATTTGCTTGAAAATGTAGTATCAAAAAAATCATTTCCGCATTTGGTTGAATTTTTGGATAATTTGGAGATTCTTGGAAAAACAGCAGATAGTTCCAGCTATAATTTGATTGATGAGATAGAGCGCGCTTTTTGTTTAAGGACATACTATAAAGAGCTTCCAGATGCCAACGAGAGAGTTTTAAACATAGATGAATTTTTTGGATTTTTCAAGGATTATTTTAAGCAAAATCCAGGTAGTTCCATAGATATGTTTTTAAATGAAATATCTTTGCAAAGCGAGCAAGACGGAATAGATTCGAAAAGTATAAATATAATGAGTATACATGCAAGTAAAGGTTTGGAATTTGAACATCTTTTTGTGATAGGACTTGAAGAGGGATTTTTTCCATTGCTTGGTGATACTACCGATATAGAAGAAGAGAGACGCTTGGGGTATGTTGCTATTACAAGGGCTAAAAGAGAGCTTACATTAAGTTGTTCGGCAAGTAGGTTTTATAAAGGGAAAAGAGCAGATTTGGTAAAGAGCAGATTTTTAAATGAAGCCGGTATTTGTGAAGGAAGCTTGAAACTGCAAAAAAGTTTAGAGTTTAAAAAAGGTGATTTGATAAAACATAAAATCTTTGGTATGGGTAGAGTGATGGAGGTCACAAAAGTGAAAAAAGAGTGTAAGCTGCGTATAAATTTTGGCGGCAGCAAGCGCGATATTTTGGCATCTTTTGTGGAGAAAATTTGAGTCAAAACCGTCTTTTTACAGCATATAAACCAAGTGGCATATCGTGCAATAAATTTTTATATGATATCAAAAAAAGATACGGTGTAAAAAAAGTTGGATATTCCGGCACTCTTGATGTTTTTGCAAGCGGAAATCTTATAATAGCATTTGGGCAATATGCAAAGCTATTTAGATTTTTAAAAAAGAGTCCGAAAAGATATGAAGCTACATTGTGGCTTGGTGCAAATAGTGATTCTTTGGATGTGGAGAGGATACAAAGCGTAGATGAGATTGAAGCTTTTGATATTGATAACATACGCGAAGTGACGAAGAGTTTGACAGGTATTTTGACATATGTGCCTCCAAAATTCAGCGCAAAAAAGATAGATGGCAAGAGAGCTTATGAGTTGGCGCGTGCAAATAAAGATGTAGTTTTAAAAGAGATAACAACAGAGGTTTTTTTGCTTGAAATCAAAAGCTACAATCATCCTTTTGTTGTTTTCAGAGCTGATGTTAGCGAGGGCGGATATATAAGAAGCATAGGCGAAATGCTATCGCAAAAACTTGGCGTTAGCGGGGCTTTAAAATCGCTTGAGAGATTAAGCGAAGGAGAGTTTTTTTACGATAATGAAAGAGAACTAAATCCTTTGGATTATTTATCTGTGAGTGAGAATTTTTACTTGAAAGATAAAAGCGATATTTTGCTCGGACGCAAGCTTGAAAAAACGGATTTTAAGTTTCAAGAACACAAAGAGTATTTTTTGAAAATTGATAATTATTTGAGTATTGTAAAGATAGGTGATGAAGTTGAGTATATTTTAAACAGGATAGAGCTATGTTAAGTTTTAAATCGTATGCAAAGGTAAACGTCTTTTTAAAAGTCGTCGGCAAAAGAGGCACTTATCATGAGATAAAATCACGTTTTTTAAGAATTGAGAGTTTATATGATATGCTTGTTTTTAAACCTAAAACACCTAAAAAAGGACTTGAATTTTTTGGTGATTTTGGTTGTGGTGTGCATAACAATACTATTTATAAGGCTCATAGATTTTTGAAAGAGTACACAAAAAGTAGTTTAATAGATGATTTTTTTGAACATCACGCTTTATATGTAGAGAAAAATATCCCAAGAGGCGGTGGACTTGGAGGTGGCAGTTCTAATGCCGCTGTTTTGATTTTGGCTTTAAATAAAATACTTGGACTCAACCTTGACATAAAAGAGATGTGTACTATAGGAAACAAAGTAGGCGCTGATGTAAATTTCTTTTTGCATGAGTGTGAAGCTGCTGATGTGGAAGGTGCTGGTGAGATTGTGATGCCAATAAAAGATGATATACCAAAAATAGAACTTGTTATTACAAATAAAGCTTGTGATACGGCAAGGGTTTATAGGGTTTTTAGAGAGAGTTTTTGGAATAGTGTTGATACAAATTTGGCATATAAAATGGCAGGACTTAGCTCAAAAGAACTTTTGGATTCATTTGCTCCGATAGAACTTAATGATCTTTTAAGAAGCGTATTGGTATGTTATCCTATTTTAAAGGTATTTACGCGTGAGAGGATTTTCCTAAGCGGCAGCGGCGGTACATTTTTTAAGGTTTTAAATGGGTACAACAATAGCAAAAAATAAAAAAGCATTTTATGATTATGAAATTTTAGAAACTTTGGAAGCAGGCATTGAGTTAAAAGGAAGCGAAGTAAAATCAGTAAGATTTGGCAGAATAAACCTAAAAGACTCTTTTGTGCGCATAATAAAAGGAGAAGCATTTTTATTGGGAGCACATGTGTCTTATCCTGATAGTGCAAATCCATATTTTAAGCCTAATGAGACGCGCGACAGAAGATTGCTTTTGCATAGAAAACAGATAGATAAATTGCTTGGGCATGTTATGCAAGATGGACTTACTATAACGGTTTTGAGTGTATATTTAAATGATAAAAATCGCATTAAAGTGCAGATAGCTTTGGCAAAAGGCAAAAGTCTTCATGATAAGAGAGAGAGCATAAAGAGAAAAGAAGCCGACAGAGAAGCAAGAGCCGCCATAAAACGATATGGATAAAAAAGTCGGATATATTTAATGAAATATTTGCTCAAGATATAAATGTCATTATTTTAAGTTTTTCTTTATAGTCAAAAGGTAAAATCACAAAATTATTCGGGAGAGTTTATGAAATATATATGGATCATTTTAATAACACTATTTTTTCTAAGTGGCTGTACAAATAAAGAAAAAAGTGCGATTTTAGAATCAAACGAGTTTGCTTTGGGCGACAAGATAGAAATTACAAGCGTGCAAGGTGCAACTTTTACATTTACAAGAGTTGAGGGTGGCATTGTGCAAGAAGGGAAAGAGGATAATGTCATTATATTTGATATTTTTGGTACGTTTTGTGAGCCTTGTAAAAAGGAAGCACCAGCTCTTATGAATTTGCAGCTTAAATATTTAGATAATGTCACACTTGTAGGACTTAGTTATTTTGAAGATGTAGATGAGAAATATATAATAGAAAATTTTTCAAAACCTTACAATGCGCACTATTTTATAGCTAAAAATTCAGATAAAAATAAAATTTTGGTAGATGCGATAACAAAGGACATAGGATATCCAAATCTCATATCATTACCATTTAAAGTAGTATTAAAGGGTGGAAAATATCAAAATGTAACCGATGTTTGGGAAAACAAAGATGGAGTTAAGTATTATATCGGAGGCATCAATACTTCCGTAATTGAAAAAGATTTAGATACTATTTTAAAAGTTAAGCAGGTGAGACAGTGGCATATAAAACGGATATAGCGCAAACGGTAAGAAAAAAGTTATCCGTACCGAAAAATTATGTTGTATATCTGCTGAATGATGATTTTACTACTATGGATTTTGTGATAGAAGTGCTTATGGTATATTTTTCTCATGATGCAAAGTCAGCATTTGATATAATGCTCAAAGTTCATGTAGATGGTAAGGGTATTTGCGGTGTATATCCATTTGAAATAGCACAGACAAAAGCAGAGCAGGTGAGAGTTTTTGCTAAGGCTAACAATTTTCCGTTGAGAGCAGGTATTGAGGAGGAGTGATATGTTAAGTGAAAAATTAAATCGTGTTTTGGGACGTTCAATAAATTTTGCCAAAGATAACCGTCATGAGTATTTTACTGCAGAGCATGTATTTTATATGCTTTTGGAACAGAGTGAGGTAAAGACTCTTTTAGGTTCTCTTGGTGTATCGGATAATGATATAGATGATATTAAAAGCTCACTTGAGAGTTACTTTGAGATAAACTACAACAAAGTACCAAATAATTTAAATTATGAACCTACCGAAACAATAACTCTTGCACGCACCATAGAACAGATGATGCTATATATACAGGGAGCCAACAAAACCGAAGCATCGATTTTAGATATGGTGTATTTTCTTTTTGAAGATAAAAACTCTTATTCTGCTTATCTTTTATGTGAAAAGGGAGTAGATAAAAATGACCTTACGGAAGCCATAGCGGAACAAAACAGAATCAAAATTGCTTTCAACGAAGATGAAGTAGATTTTTGTATAAACCTTGCAGAGGAGGCAAGATTAGGACATATAGATCCTCTTGTCGGAAGAACAAGCGAGTTGGAGCGCTTGATGCAAATCCTTTGTCGCAGAAAAAAGAACAATCCGTTACTACTTGGAGAACCAGGGGTTGGTAAAACTGCTATAGTAGAGGGTTTAGCGCTGTTGATTGCACAAGGTAAAACGCCCGATATTTTAAAAAATTGCTCGCTTTTTGCACTTGATATGGGTGGTTTGCTTGCCGGAACAAAATATAGAGGTGATTTTGAAAAGAGATTGAAAGATGTCATTGAAAAATTAACAAATATTCCAAATGCTATACTGTTTATAGATGAGATTCACACTATCGTTGGAGCTGGCTCTACAAGCGGCAGCAGTATAGATTTATCAAATCTTTTAAAGCCGTCTTTGGGCAGCGGAAGATTAAGATGTATAGGTGCTACTACCTATCAGGAGTATAGAAACAATTTTGATAAGGACAGAGCCCTTTCGCGTCGTTTTGCGACGATTGATATTAAAGAATCAAGCATTGAAGATACCTGCAAAATACTTTTAGGGCTTAAGAGCAGTTACGAAAAGCATCATAATATTTTAATTCCAAATGAAGTGTTGAAAAATACAGCCGAATTGGCTAAAAAATATATAAATGATAGATTTTTGCCAGATTCTGCTATTGATTTAATAGATGAGACTTGCGCATCATTTCATTTATCGACAAATAAAAAAGAAGTTATAGAGATAGAAGATATAGAAAAAACTCTTGCAAAAATTGCTAATATACCAAATATTCGTGCTTCGAGCAACGATAAAGAGATTTTAAAAACATTAGCCGATAATCTTAAAAGTAAAATTTTCGGACAAGATAGCGCTATAGATATTTTAACCGCTGCAATAAAGCGTTCACGTGCAGGTCTTGGCAATCCAACCTCTCCTATAGGTTCTTTTTTGTTTGTCGGACCTACCGGCGTTGGTAAAACAGAAGCAGCAAAACAACTTGCTTATGAGCTTGGCATTCACTTTGAAAGATATGATATGAGTGAATATATGGAAAAACACTCGATAAGTCGCTTAATCGGATCTCCTCCGGGATATGTAGGATTTGAAGAGGGCGGACAAATGACAAATGCTATCAAAAAATATCCCCATTCGGTGCTTTTATTAGATGAGGTTGAAAAAGCTCATGCGGATTTACTCAATATTTTACTGCAAATTTTTGACAGCGCGACACTTACGGACAATAGCGGCAAGAAAACTGATTTTCGAAATGTGATTATTATCATGACATCAAATCTTGGTACAAAAGAAGCACCTCAAGTAGGTTTTACGAAAGTTTTTAATGATCAGACGTTAAAAGCCGTTAAGGATTTTTTTGCACCGGAATTTAGAAACAGACTTGATGCAGTTGTAGAGTTTAATCCATTGGGAACGGAACAAATGATACGAATAGTTGAAAAACTGCTAAGAGAGATTGAGGAGCAGTTAAGCGATAGAGATATCAAAATAGAGACAGCACATAAAGCTAAGGAGTATTTGGCTAAAAAAGGTTTCAGTTCAGCTTTGGGTGCTAGAGAGATGCGCAGAGTTATCGCAGAAGAGGTCAAGGTATTTTTAACAGATGAGATACTTTTTGGTTCGTTAAAAGATGGCGGAGTTGTAAAAATAGGCTTAAAACAAGATGGATTGAAGTTTGATTTTAGAGCAAAGAGTGTGTAAAGCCTTTTAAAGCTTTACACAGTTTAAATTATTTGCCTACCTTTTTAATCTCTGCAACGATTGTTTTTGATATCAATTCTATATCTTCAGGCTCATCTTCGGTATCTCTGTTGAAAGTTGAAATTTCAGTAAGGACTGCTAATTCTTTGAAGTAGCTATATTGGATAGTAGAGAGCGGAATACTGTAAGATGCAAGCAGCTCATTATTTTTGTTTAGTATTTGTATGCTGTATCTAAATCTTGGTTTGTTTAACTTATTGCCGCCGATATTAAATATTCTTGCATAACCCATATCTATATTGATGATATACTCATCTCCGTAAATACCTTGTTCTTTTAGCTGATTTGTAATCTTCTCTTTAAAAGATTCAGCTAACTGTTCTTGAGTTAAATAGGTAAAATTTGTGATATCTTTATTAGGTTCTTCAAGATAAAGTTCAAACTTACCTATAACATATGTAGATTTGCCTTGCTCTAATGGTGTTGGTTTAACTTTGTAGTAAACATTTGAGCCGCAGCCCGCAAGGAACATAAGCATTAAATACGCGAAAAAACTTTTAATAACCAAATTCATCTAAATCCTTTATGAAAAAATAAAAACGACATTATATAAAAATACATTGAACTAAAAATTATCTGCGAGTTTTAATTATGAGAAAAATCGCAGTCAAGTTATATTGAATATATAGGCTGGAAATTAACAATAAAAATAGTACAAAAAATCTTATTTTTTCTTTGTTATGTTTGTCAAAATTGGTATTTAGAGAAAAATAATAAAGTTGAATTATACTTTTAATAATTTTTATTAAGTATAAAGCAAATATTTTTTATTTATTAATATTTTAGTTATTTTGTTATATGATTTCGAAATAAAATTTTTTACAAGGAGGATATTATAATTTTAAAAAAGTTTTTTCAAAACATACTATTGTAAAAATGGATATTGAAGGCTGTTTTCTAAAAATAGAATTGATTGTTAAATTTATTAAAAAGGTTGAAAATGAAAAAAATATTTAAATTATCTGTTTTGATTTTATTATTTGGTTTTTTAGTTGGTTGTAGCGATAAGGGTGGTAGTGACAGCAGTAGCAGCGATAAGCAGTCGAGCAATTTAATCGAAAATTCTCCTGCTCCGGTAGAATCTGCAGACGTTTCCGATGACGCAGCAGAAGATGAGCAGTCAAGTAGCTTGACAGAAGATTTACCGGAATCTACAGATGTTTCCGAAAGTGCATCAGAAGCAGTACCTGAGGAAAGTGCTTCAGAAGAATAAATTAATATTAAAAGCAGTTAATTTTAAGTTATTATTGCAAGAGGTAATAATGTTGCAATTGGGAGGTGGCATTTAGTGCATTTGGATAGCGTTCAACTTAAAAATACGAAAAAATACAAATAATGTAAGATTTACAATAGTGCTGTTAACAGATAGCGGTGAATTCTTAATGATACTGTATACTATACAATAGTATACAAGTTTGTATCGATGCTCTCTTTAAAGTGTTTAACTTTTTGATACTTCAACATTAAAAGATAATAAATATTAGTATAAATATATTTTTTACTTATAAAAGTCTTTAATATTATTAGTTTCTTGGCAACAGGAATATATAGCAAGTTTATGATTTAGTTACTAAAAAGACTCGATGGTGTTTGCATACAAATCATAACAGCGACAAAGAGCATTTAGCATGCAGCAGTTAATTTTTATATGTATTTTCTATGTTATACATTATATTATTTATTGTCTTGATGCCATTTGTGTTTTGTCCAAATATATAAAAATGTAAAGCTTGATAAAATAATCCATTTTTTTGCTACAATTTTTTTATGATTTACGAATTGAAAAAAGATGATTTTTGTTTTCCGAATCCACAAAATAGCGATAAAAGTGGAGTAGTAGCATTTGGAGGGGATTTAAATCCTAAAAGATTGATTAGTGCTTATCAAAACGGTATATTTCCATGGCCTTATCCTGATTATCCTCTGCTTTGGTTTTCTCCGGACCCAAGGGCTGTTCTTTATCCAAAACATCTATATGTCAGCCGCTCATTTAGAAAAAATTTAAAAAAATATGAGATAAGATTTGATAAAAACTTTCGTACGGTTATCACGCTTTGTGCCAAGAGAAGAAAAGGCGGCACATGGATAACAGACGAGATAATACATGCTTACTGCGAACTTTTTGAGATGGGAGTTGCTCATTCGGTTGAAAGTTATGATGGCAACGGTGAATTAGCAGGTGGACTTTATGGTGTTTGTGTAGGTAATATGTTTTGCGGTGAGTCAATGTTTTCTTTGCAAAATGATGCTTCAAAGGCAGCTCTTTATGCACTTAGCAAAATAGTTGAAGAGAAAGATGGCATTATAGATTGCCAAGTAATGAATGATTATCTAAGTTCGCTTGGTGTTATAAATATCTCAAGAGATAAGTTTATGCAAACTCTTTTTGTTGCACGTACTAAAGCTGCAATATTTTGAAAATCTACTTTTTATATCAAGATTTTTTTGTGTTACAATAACGTTTTTAAAAAATATAAAGGGAAAATAATATGTATCTTTTTACTTCGGAAGTCGTAAGTCCCGGGCATCCTGATAAATGTGCGGACATCATAGCAGATTCCATTGTGGATAAAATTTTGCAAGCAGATCCGAATGGCAGAGTAGCAAGCGAAGTTTTTGTAGCAGGCAAACATGTGATTATAGGAGGCGAGATAAATACCAAAGCACCGCTTAGCAAAATAGATTATGAAAATATCGTTAAAGATGCGCTTATAAAGATAGGGTATGACGGCAGCAGTGCATTTACAAGAGAGCAGTGTTTGCATCCTGATGATGTAGAAGTTCAAGTTTTACTAAATCAACAGTCTGCCGATATCAATCAAGGTGTTGATCAAGAAAGCGGTGAGATAGGTGCTGGAGATCAGGGGATAATGTTTGGTTTCGCATCTAATGAGACAAAAGAGTTTATGCCGGCAGCCATTACTTATGCGAGATTGATATGTGATAAGGTTTATAATTACGCCCTAACTCATAAAAATGAACTTGGTGTTGATATAAAAACACAAGTTAGTGTTGATTATGGACATAAAAGCAATTTTGAAGATGGAAAACCAAAACATATTCATACTATAGTAGTTTCTGCTCCAAGCATTGATGGTATGCCAATAGAAAAAGTACGTGAATTGATTAAAGACTTGATAGATACTTCTGGTTTACCCAAAGAGCTATACGATTCGTCAAAAAAAGATACCATTATACATATAAATCCCACAGGCAGATATGTAAACCATAGTTCTTTGCATGACTCGGGACTTACAGGAAGGAAACTTATCGTAGATAGTTTTGGCGGATACTCTCCGATAGGTGGAGGAGCACAATCTAGCAAAGATTATACAAAAGTTGATAGAAGCGGACTTTATGCAGCTCGCTGGATAGCGAAAAACATTGTAGCTTCCGGACTTGCTGCAAAATGTATCGTCCAAATCTCATATGCTATAGGTGTGGCGCATCCTATATCTGTTTGCGTTGATACGATGGGTACTTTCAATCAAAAGATAGATGATGATATCCTGTCAGACTTTGTTTTGACAAATTTTCCTTTGACACCGAAATGGATTACAAATAGATTTTCTTTAGACAAACCAAGCAAAAAAACTTTTTTATATGCAGATGTTGCGGCGCGTGGACAAGTAGGACAGCCTGATTATCCATGGGAAAGATTAGACGCGATAGAACTGTTTTCCTCTCTTATCAAATAAAAGTTAACATTAACTAATCATCAAGCATAAACGTATACATAGTATGCCTATGTATACATCTCCATTATTAATCATACAATAATTTATTATTGCAATACATATCTGCTATAAAACATAAAGTAAAATCAACATTAATTTTATTAACCATTAATAAAAATATTATAAATATATATTCATAATATTCCATTATATTAATATATATTCTAAATCATTTTATTTAATATTTAAGAATCAAAATTAATAAGAAAAAATTAATAAATATTGTGATAATATTCCAGCAAGATTGTTTTAAGAGTGAAAAAAGCAGACGACAATAGTTAATGCTTTGAGAAAATATATGAGTTGTTTTAAGCGGATTTTGAAAAGATCTGCATGGTTTTTGGACTTTATAGATTTTTTCAGCCTAAACTTGAGTCCAAATAAACTCATTAACAGATGTCGAAGATGTTGCATTTGTTTGGGTTGCTTAACGATATAAAATATATAGAGTTGATAAATATATCACTTTATTCTATATATTTTATGTCGTTGTTAAAGATTTTTTTGTGTAGTTCTTTAGGATTTAGCAAAGATGTTTTTGAAGTTTCGATATCGAAAAATGAAATTCAAATTTTAAAAGGAGAAATTTATGCAAGCAAAAATGCAAAAATTTGGTAAGCTAATCTTTTTAGCTTTGGTGTTCGGTTCTTTAGTTGGTTGCGGAAGCGACGATAGTGATGGCAGTGGTACTGGAACTTATGAGTTGGATACTAAT
>JAIROK010000117.1 GCA_031257555.1 Campylobacteraceae bacterium
ATAAAAGAACGCTTGGATGCAAGAAGCAAAAAGGAGTTTAAAAAGGCTGATTTTATAAGAGATGAGCTTGCTAATATGGGTATTGTATTGATGGACGGTATAGACGGTACAAAATGGGAAAAAGTTGATAATTAAAAGTTTACAAATGCTTTTTTTAATTATTATTGGCTATAATCAAATCAAAAACAAAATGGATATGCAGTTAATATGTTAAACTACCAAAACCTTAAAAAGATATTGTTTAAATTAGATCCGGAAAAAGCGCATTTGTTAGCTGAATTTGGCATGAGGCTTACTGCTGATTTTACACCTTTTTTATTAAGTATTATCGCTTCAAAGTATTTTGTGGCAAACGAGAGATTGGAGCAGGAGATTTGGGGAGTGGATTTTCTAAATCCTGTAGGTATTGCAGCAGGTTTTGATAAAAATGCTACCATGATAAAAGCTCTAAGTGCTTTTGGATTTGGATACGTAGAGTATGGCACCATCACACCAAAACCCCAAAGCGGAAATGAAAAACCACGCTTGTTTAGACATATAGAAGAGGAATCTTTGCAAAATGCTATGGGTTTTAACAATGAGGGCATAGATAAGGTTTCAAGAAGAGTTTCAAGGATTTATCCTTATGCGATTCCGCTTGGTGCAAATATAGGTAAAAACAAAATAACTTCGCAAGAAAATGCTATTAGGGATTACGAAGAGTTGACAAAAGCTTTTTCACCGTTTTGTGATTATTTGACTGTCAATATCTCATCTCCTAATACTCCTAATCTAAGAGATTTGCAAAATGAAAATTTTATCAAAGAACTTTTTAAAGCTTGTGTTAAATTGACAGATAAGCCAATTTTACTTAAAATTGCGCCTGACATGAGCGAAGAAAATGCTGTATCTATATGCAAAGCAGCGATTGATGAAGGAGCAAAGGGGATAATAGCTGTAAATACCACAGTTGATTATTCTCTTGTAGCAAATCCAAAAAATATCGGCGGTA
Organism: Campylobacteraceae bacterium; assembly: GCA_031257555.1. GTDB lineage: Bacteria > Campylobacterota > Campylobacteria > Campylobacterales > Campylobacteraceae > JAIRKW01. Next base: position 992 of record JAIROK010000117.1, read on the forward strand.
TAAGCGGAAAGGTACTGAAAGATAAAAGTCTTGTAATTTTTAAAGCTTTAGCAAAAGAGTTTTACGGCAAGACAACATTGATAAGTGCCGGTGGGATAAGCAGTGCAAGAGATGCTTATGAAAGAGTGCTTGAAGGGGCAGATTTGGTGCAGATTTACACAAGTTTTATTTATGAAGGTCCCTCGATTGCACACAAAATAAATACGGGAATTTTAGAACTTATGGATAAAGATGGATTTTGTAGCATAAAAGATGCAGTAGGATCTAAAATAAAATGAAATATATATTTTTATTTATCATGTTTACAGGAGTCACAATGGCTAATTCTTTGCCAAAATATGAGACACAGACGCTTTCAAACGGACTTCAGGTTTTTGTCATACCTATGAACAAAGAAAGCAGCGTTATAACTACTGAAATTTTTTACAAAGTTGGCAGTGGCGATGAGATAATGGGTAAAAGCGGAATAGCTCACATGCTTGAGCATCTAAATTTTAAATCTACAAAAAATCTTAAAGCAGGTGAGTTTGATGAGATAGTAAAAGGTATGGGTGGTGTTACAAATGCTGCTACGGGATTTGATTTTACACACTATTTTATCAAAAGCAGCAGTAAAAACCTCTCCAAATCGCTCGAACTATTCAGCGAACTTATGGCAAATTTGTCATTAAAAGACGAAGAGTTCCAACCAGAGCGCGATGTTGTCATGGAAGAGAGAAAATGGCGCACAGATAATAGTCCTATGGGGTATTTATACTTTAATCTATTCAATAACGCTTTTATATACCACCCGTATCATTGGACTCCGATTGGTTTTAAAGACGATATTAAAAATTGGACTATAGATGACATAAAAGCTTTTCACAATATCTATTATCAGCCTTCAAATGCCATAATCGTAGTAGCAGGAGATATAGAGCCAGAGGTTGTTTTTAATGAGGCTAAAAAGTATTTTGGAAAGATAAAAAAAGAGCAAATTATTCCCACAAAGCATCAGATTGAACCTGAACAAAATGGCGCAAAAAGAGTTTATATAACCAAAGAGAGCGAAACTCAAATAATTGCTATAGCCTATAAAATTCCATCTTTTGACCATCCAGATCAAGTGGCTTTAAGTGCTATAAGTGCACTTTTAAGCGGAGGTAAAAGCAGTCGTTTGTATGAAATACTTGTAAATCAAAAAAAGCTTGTAAACCAGATATATGCTTACAATATGGATTCGCGCGACCCAAATCTTTTTATGTTTTTAGCCGTTTGCAATCCTGACATAAAAGCCGAAGATGTAGAAAAAGAGATTTTATCTATTGTAGAAGATTTGAAAAATAACAGCGTAAGTGAAAATGAGCTTAAAAAAGTCAAAATAAATACAAAATCAGATTTTATATTTTCACTTGAGAGTTCAAGCAATATAGCAAATCTATTCGGAAGTTTTTTAGCAAGAGGTTCGCTTGAGCCGCTTTTAAACTATGAAGATGCCATAAATGCTCTTAAAGTTGACACAATAAAAGAGGTTGCAAATAGATATTTTATACAAAAGCACTCTACCACAGTGATACTAAGAAAGGATGACACACAATGAACAGTAGTTTTTTGCATGGAGCTATGACAGCTATTATAACGCCTTTTAAAGATGGGAAAATTGACGAACAAAAATATGAAAAACTTATCCGCCGTCAGATAAAAAACGGCATAGACGTAGTAGTGCCTGTCGGTACCACAGGAGAGAGCGCAACGCTAAATCATGAAGAGCATCGCCGCTGCATAGAGATAGCGGTCGCCGTTTGCAAAGGCACAAACGTAAAAGTCAT
>JAIROK010000132.1 GCA_031257555.1 Campylobacteraceae bacterium
TGATAACATAAATAGAATAAAACAGTTAATGTTTTTATTTATTGCATGAGAATAGATTTAAGGTTTTTGGTATTTTGGATTGCCGCGCTCCCGTTGGTCACTCGCAATGACGGAGAAAGATGGATTCCCGTTTTCACGGGAATGACGGAGAAAGTACCATTACGAAAAGTGTTAGAGATGTGGCAATCTACAAAAACAAATCAACTACTACAAAAAGCGATAAATAACATATTGAATGATTTTCTCATTTCTTCAGATGTTAACTCCCTTTTAACACTGCCAAGTATTTAATAAAATCAAAAGACATTCATTTTGCAAATTAATATTTGGTAGTACAAGGTAGGTAGTATCAAAAAATCAGACAAAAAAGAAAACATATTTGATTTGCAATTACGAGGTTTATGGCAAAAATATTTCGCCGCTAAAATTTTTAACAAATCAGATAATATATTCGCTTGCGTCGCTTGTTTGATGGTGAATGAGGCTTAGTATCTCCTCTCTTAGGCGAATATACTCTTTTGAAAAACGCGTTTTGTCCGAAACAGTTTCATTTATATGGTATGTGAACTCTACGTTAAATTCTCTTATAATTCTGCCCGGTCTTTTTGACATGACAAGCACTCTTGTGCCAAGGCTCAAAGCTTCATCAACATCATGCGTTATAAGGAAAAAGGTGCTTTTATCAGACGACCATATGGTTCTTGTCAAAATCTGCATATTTATTTTCGTAAGGGCGTCCAATGCGCCAAAAGGTTCGTCTAATAGTATAATCGACGGAGCTCCCGCAAGCACTCTTGCCAAAGCCGCCCTTTGACGCATGCCGCCTGAAAGTTCATAAGGCTTGTGGTTTTTAAATTCGAGCAGTTCGACCTCTTTTAGGTATTTGTCCGATAATTCCGACCTCTCTTTTTTGCCGAAATTTCTCATTTTAAGCCCGAATTCTACATTTTCTTTGACGCTAAGCCATGGATAAAGAATCGGCGTTTGAAACACCACGCCCCGCTCAAATCCCGGAGCCGTTATAGGTTTGCCGTTCATAAGAGCGCTGCCGCGACTTGGTTTCACAAAGCCTGCAAGTACGTTTAAAAGCGTGCTTTTGCCGCAGCCCGATGGTCCTAAAATAGCTATAAATTCTCTGTTTTTTATCTCAAGATTTATACTTTCGAGCGCATTCAAGGCATTTTTGCAACCGCCGTTGTATGTTACGCTTATGTCTTTCAAAGAGATGATACTGCCGCTCATATAAACCTTTGTCTTTGCCCTTTGGGATAGGGCAAAGTGATTATTTTTGTAAAGAAAGCTCTATATAAAACGGATTTACCGCTTTTTGAAATACTTCAAGAGAGGGCGCTTTTTCTATGGATTTTTGTTTTTCCAAAAAGTCAGCCGTTTTTTTAAGAGCCAAAGATATATCCCCGCTCTTGCCGCTTTTGCCAAGATATTTGTCCTCAAGCTGTTCTTTAGCACTTAGCCAGACGTTGCCCAGTATTTGAGTTTTGCTCTCTTCTTCGCTTATTTGGAAATATTTTGCCAAAGTTTTAACCGTGCCCTCAAAATCACTGCGATAGTCATTCTGCGCTTTTTCCAATGCCTTTAAATATTCGGCTACTATATGCGGATATTTTTTGCCAAACTTTGCGCTTACTATCTCAACATCTGCCGTTATCACTCCCTCTTTTGCCAAATCCTCGCTTGTAAGCAGTACGGACCCATCTTCCAAAATTGATGTCAGCACGGGATCCCACACGTACGCGGCATCTATATCGCCTCTTTTCCATGCGGCAAAAATATCTTTGGGCTGAAGGTCAAGTATGGTAACGTCCGAAGCCTTTAAGCCGTTCAACTCAAGTGCGCTTAAAAGACTGTAATGTCCTGTGGAGCCAAATGGTGTCGCCGCTTTTTTGCCTTTTAAATCTTTAACGCTTTTGATATTTGCGCTGTTTTTGACCGCTAAAGCTTCGGATTTGCCCAAAATCCCATGAATCCATATCAGCTCAACGCCGAGATTTTTAGATATGGCTGTTGTCGCGGGCGTGGTCCCGACAAGACCTATATCTATACTGCCCGAAGCTATCGCATTGACTACTGCCGCACCCGAGTCAAACTCCAAAAGTTTTACCTCAACCCCTATATCGCTAAAGTATTTTTTGGCTTTCGCGATATTCTCATCATTTGGCATTTGTTGAGTTGCTATCCTTACAACGGAAGGTTTTTCCGTTGAAACTACATTTGAGTCTGCGCTCAAAACCGTTACTGCAAATATTGATAAAATCACCAATAAAAGTCTCATAAACTACCTCCTAAAATTAATCTTGTCCTTTCCAAAAGACTATTTTTCGTTCACTAAAACGAACCATTTGGTCCAATAAAACGCCCGTAATTCCCATGAGAAAAATACCCATGAAAATAATGTCGCTTCGCAAAAATCTGCTTGCATCCAATACAAGCCACCCTATGCCCGATACCGCCGCTACCATTTCTGCTGCCACCAATGTTGTGTAAGCCACGCCAAGCGCAGTTCTTATGCCGACAAAGATTTCAGGCAGACACGAGGGGAAGCTTACATAAAAAAACAGTTGCCATTTTGAAGCCCCAAGCATTAAAGCGTTATTGATATAACCCTTTTTTACTCTTTGCATAGCCCCGACGCATGATACAAAAATCGGCGCAAAAGCCGCTAACGCCAAAAGTGCGATTTTAGACGAGTCGTCTATGCCCATCCAAAGAACTATCAGCGTATAATAAGCAAGCGGCGGAAGAGGTCTTAAAAACTCCACTATGGGTTCAAATATGGCTGCGATTTTCGAACTGTACCCGCTTGCAAGTCCAAGAGGCACGGCAACTGCCGTGGCAAGAAAAAAAGCTGTGAGCAGACGCTGCAAACTGTCAAAAAGATGTTTTAGTATAGATGTCTCTTTATACCCTTCATTCCATATCAAAACGGATACGTCAATCACCTTTTTGGGAGATGGGATCATAACGCTTGAGACTAACTCCCATTTTGTCACAAAATACCATACCGCAAATATAACAGTTACGGTTGTTAGTGTTAGCAGTTTTTCTGTTAGTCTATTTTTCATGTTCGCTGTCCACGATGTATAGCACTTCGTCTAAAATCTCCAACGCTTCTAACAGTTCCTCTTTTGTTATGATAAGAGGCGGGGCTATGATGATATTAGAACCTCTGCCGATGGCGGCAAATCCTCTTTGTCTTAAAAGATTTATCACATGAGGGATTTTATCGCTTAGAGGTTTTTTGGTACGTTTGTCAGCTGTGAGTTCAAGCGCGGCAAAAAGTCCTATGCTTCTTGCGTCTCCTACGCTTTTGTGCTTTTTCTCAAAAGAGACGAGTGTCTGTTTTAAAACTTTGCCAAGCTTGCGGACATGTTTAAAGATATAGCGGTCATAATAATAATCCAGCGCGGCGATTCCGGCGGCGCATGCTAACGGGTGGGCATTGTAAGTAAGTCCGCATAAAAGCTGATTGGTGTCGTAAAAATTTGCTATATCTTTGCTTACTATCACGCCTCCAAGCGGCACATAACCGCATGTTATGCCTTTGGCGAATGTGATAATGTCGGGCTTGATATCAAAATTTTCAAAAGCAAACAGCCTGCCCGTTCTGCCAAATCCGCCCATAACTTCATCGATATGCAACAGTATATTAAACTCATCGCATAACTTACGCACTCCTTCAAGATAGCCTTTTGGCGGTATAATGACGCCGTTTGTGCCGGCAATCGCTTCGAGGGTTACGGCGGCTATATTGCTTGGGTCTTCGGCTATGATTTGGTCATATAAGAGTTCGAGATAATATTTTGATATATCTTTTTCATTTTTAAATTTAATCTTTTCTCTGTAGATATATGGCGTCAAAAATTTTATAAATCCGCCGGCAGACGGGCGTTCTGCAGCAAAACGTCTGGCGTCTCCCGATAGATTTCCCGAACCTATCGTAGAGCCGTGATAACTTCGGTATGATGAAAAGATTTTATACTTGCCGCTGAATGCTCTGGCTATCAATACGGCATTGTCGTTTGACTCCGCACCGCCGCATGTAAAAAACACTTTAGCCATATTTGAGGGCGCTTTTTCGATAAGTTTTTTAGCAAGATTGGAACGGGTATACGCGGCGTGCGCGGGAGCTATATAAGCAAAATCGTCAAGCTGTTTTTTGATAGCCTCGTTTATCTCTTTATTGCCGTGTCCTAAATTTGAATTGACAAGCTGTGAAGACATATCAAAATATCTTTTTCCGTCATAATCCCAAAAAAACACCCCTTTGGCATGAGAAACCGCTATTGGGTTTTGATTTGTCTGTACGACCCAAGGTCTTAGATTGTAACGCAAATCATCGTTTAAAACTTCCTCTTTAAGACCTTTTCCCATGAACCGCCTTTGTGGCAAAATAATAGTAATGAGCAAAATGGTAGCGAAAATATTATTAAATGTCAAGAATTTTTATCTATATACTCAAGTATAAGGTATTTGTGCAGTTGGCATGGGGGATAAAGCCATATATTATGCGGCGATTTGAAAGGACAAAGAAGCAATGAACACTGTGAAATAAATCTATCATTCCAAAATGAGTTACACGGCATGGATGATATTTAAAGTTTTGCAGGGTGAAAAACGCATGGTTTTTATTTGTAATTAGCACCTATTAAAAACGCGTTTTTATGACCTTGCTAAGATGCACGCTCGCAAGAGCTAAGAAAATATGCGGCTGTATTTGGGCACGTATCAAAGCTGAGTTTAGTTGATTGTGTGGTGTTTTGTCTTTCATAGTCTTGGTTGCATATGAAACTATCTGATACCGATATATTGTAGCTGCCATATCGTTGCAGATTTTTACTTACATTGAAATGAAAAAAATATCCTTGCATAATTAAAAATGCAAACAAAAATGAGCATAGATATGTGGATAGATTTATTGGCTTTAGCAGCAAGTTATGCGGGAGTTTTAAAGGAAGCAGAAGATAGAGGGTGCGGATTATTTAAGAAAAAATAAATATTTTTTGACCATTGTATTTTATTAAATCATTGTCTTTTATTGTGTTGATTGATTTTCTTTGTGTATTATTTTTACTATCTTGTATTTTTATAATATTATTTTGCGCAAGATTAATAAGTACTTCTTTAATATGATCCGTTTTTGCTGGTGTTCCATTCATAATTTCATTTTTTAACATATCAAATTGTATTATTTTTTTATTTTTTACCACCAATGGTAACTCATCAGATAAACATTTTAGCGTCTTTTCTTTTGCAAAATTATCAAATTCAAACAGATTAAATCTGTAGTCGCTGTTGTATCCCAATAGCATATTTAAACCAGCACTGCCAAAATGCTGAAAAGTATTTTGTTTATTCCAGTGTAAACCTATCATTTCATCCCTTGCTAAAGGATGCATGGAAAAATGAAAAAGCCAATATGACCTATTTGTTAAATCACTCTTGATAAAAAAAGGGGTATAAAATGGCGCGCCTGCTTGTTCTATTACAGACCTATAAAGTAATGGTTGTATTTTGCTCCTTGTATAATCATTATCTTCTCTAATATTTAGCAACTCAGCACATTGCTGTTTAGTTAATCCCATTTTTTCTAAAGTTGAGATATTGCATTCAGATAAGTAGTCAATCAAGCTATCAGTAGAAAAAGTCAAAATAACTTCAGTCTTAACCAATTGTTTGAAGATTTTATTAATATCTTTTATGGGGGCGTCTTTATATCCATATTGGTCTAATATAAATATGCTTCTGCCACCCCTGCTTTTTTTGCTTACCCTTGATAAAATTGTGTCTAAGTGTCTAGTAAATTCACCATTAATGCATTCTACGTTTGCATGTGCAATACCTCGGTTTCTAAGTGTTTTGTTTAAAAAAATAAATGTTCCTTTATCTTTTTCTATAAAAATGTAATCTATATCAAAGTGCACTTTTTTGCAGTTACTTTGCTCTTTCTCAAAATTAATAATTTGTGTTATTTTGTCTATAGTTTCTTTCGCCCTAATCGGGCTTCCCGTAATGCCACCCTCATATAATCCACCACCAGCAAACCCATCTATTATTGTCAGCTTGAAATTGCCAACATAAAAACTTTTTGTTAAATGTCTTAAATATATTTCTATATATTTCTCAATAATATCAAGTTTTACAAGACTATGATTATCTATTTTTGGTGGACTGTTTATGTCATCCCATGTATATTTTTTCTTTTTAGACAAAATTATCTACCATGTCTTTTAGAGGCATTTCGTTGTATGTTTTACCATCCAATAGTCTGCCCGCTTTTTTCTTATTTTTTCCGCCCCACTGTTTAAAAAAAAATGGGACTTTTTGTTTGTTGCAAGTCTCTCTTATATCTCTTACCCAATCTTCTTGTATCGGTCTTGCTTTGTATCCGCTTTCACCGCCTACAATAACCCAATCTATGCCATCAAGATTCAAATGATTTATGCGTTCAAGTAGCGGCTCAAGAGACAAAAATTTTACAAATGCACCAGAGTCTTTTAAGTGCTTTATTCTTTGCGTAGCTTTATTATTCTCAACTGTTGTTCCAAGCCATATATTTTCAGTCCAATTTATTTTACCATTCAAAAGCGATATGCGCTCGGCTCTTTTTGTTAGGACTTGAAAAGTATGCCAATGCGCTTTATTCATAACTTTAAAAAGTTCCAATATAAAATTATCGGGAACATCATTATGAAATATATCACTCATACTACATACAAATATTGTTTGCGCTTTTTTTATATTTAGCGGTATATCTATAGTATTGTTATGTAAAGTTAGCTTAAAAGCATTGGAGTATTTTTTTAATCCCATATTTTTTAACCGTATAGCCATTTTTTCAGCATAACAATTTTGGCATCCATCGCTATATTTTGTACAACCCGTAATGGGGTTCCATGTAGAGCCTGTCCACTCTATTTTTGATGTTGTCATTTTTTACTCCTGTGCAATTATAACAAAATTAAATAGTTTATTTGAAGTTTTTCTCTACTTTAAGCCGTAAATCTTTAATTATATTATCTCTATATTTCCCATTAACTCTATTCATTTCGGGAATTTTAATCGCCTTGTTAAAGCAAGGCTACGCTTTTGTGCTGGAATGAAATACATAAGATTGCCGTCTCTGCTCCAAGCTAAAGCTTTTTGATTTTTGGCTCTATCATATATGTAGCTATACTTTCGTGCATAAATGCGGGTAAGCAGATTTCAGTTCGGATATCTCAATTACATTTATATTGCTTTTAGGCTCGCCCGTAACAATAGGTGGGCTTTTTCCTATGCAACCTTAGAGTGGTTTTGCCAATTCTTAAAGTAGTTTTTTGTCGCAGTTTAAAAGAATTGCCGGATGAAAATTTATGAAGCCTCTTATATATTTAGATAGCTAACCAAAGCGATTATGTTTGTGCTGATTTTCAAAAACCCTTCGCCGCCTTATGCTAACAGAATTTATCTGTTAGCGGTATTTATATGTTATGCTTTGCTCAAAAAATACTCTTCCATAGCCAGAGCTACGCGCTTTGAGAAACTAACAGCCTCCACAACGGTTCTAGCTCCCGTTACCACATCGCCGGAGGCAAAAACGCCCTCTTTGGTTGTTCTGCCGCTGTCATCGGTTACGATTAGACCATTGTCTTTAACTTCAATGCCTTTGTTGTTTGTTACTATCAAATCTCTTGGAGCCTGCGAAACTGCCACTAAAATGGAGTCCGCTTCCAAAAAGCCCTCAGCCGCGCTTCCGTCCGTAACGCGATATTTGACCCCGTCTCTTGTAAGTTCTTCCGGTTCTTTGAAAAAATCAAACTTCACGCCGTCTATTTTTGCGCACTCTATTTCGTGCTTTTCCGCGCTCATATGCTCTTCATCTTTTCTATACATGACGACTACTTCGCGCACGCCGTGTCTTACGGCAGTTCTGGCTACGTCCATAGCTACGTTTCCAGCGCCCAAAACTATGACTTTATTGCCAAGGCTGTAAACTTCCGGATTTTTTAGATAGTCAATCGCAAAATGCACATTCCCAAGCGTTTCGCCTTTTATGTTGAGTTTTCTTGGCGACCAAACGCCTGT
>JAIROK010000013.1 GCA_031257555.1 Campylobacteraceae bacterium
TGGACGCTTTGGCTTGGCGTGTTTTTTGGCATAGGCGCGGCTGTGAAAAATGTGCATATCGCGTATAAAAAACAAAAAAAGAGTTACGACGAGCTCAAAAACGAACCGCGCTACAAATACCAAGCCGACGAAGACGATGATGATAAATATTAAACTCATAGCGGCTGTTTTTTTGACGCTTGATTTGTTGGTTATTTTATTTTCTTTATATGTGGGATTTGATTGGCTTATAAATACGCAAGCTGGATTTATCGGTTCTTTAACGGTTGTTGCCCTTTCGCTGTTTGGCTATAAACGAATGGTGGAAAGCAAAGTGCATGATGGAAGCGGGCGTGATGTGATAGATAAGATAGAAGACCCGTATGAACTTTATGACGAGGAAGAAACAGAGCAAAAAGGCTCAAAATTCAAGGAAAATGTCAAGCATATAAAGACCTCAGCGCGCGGCTATTTATCTATATATAGAATAGGCGGATATGTTGTCTTTTTTGTTTTATTTTTGATTCTTGTGAAAAACAGATATTTTGCTTTTTTGCCCTTCATAACCGGTATTAGTATAATACCAATCAGCACACTGTTTTATACGGTTTTCCAAAGTTACAAAAAAGTTTGAAAAATAATGAAATTATTAGTAAGCGCATTAGAGCCGTCGGCAAATCTACATCTAAAACCTGTCATCGACAACATAAAGGAGTGTGAGTTTTTTGGCATTTTTGATCAGAAGTTCGGCAAACCGTTTTTAAGTTCAGATGAGTTTTCGGTGATGGGTTTTTCGGATATTTTTTTTAAAATCATAAAAGCAAAAAAAGCCATTAAAAAGATGGCATTATTAAGTCTTGAAGTAGATCATGTTTTGCTGATAGACTCACCTGCGTTTAATTTGCCGTTAGCAAAAGAGATACGGCAAATCAACAAAAATGTTCCGATAACCTGGTATATTTTGCCAAAAGTTTGGGCTTGGAGAAGAGGGCGTGCGAAAAAGGTCGAAAAATACTGCACAAATTTAGCTTCGATATTTCCATTTGAAGATAGATTTTTTACACGCTCGGTTTATGTCGGAAATCCTCTTTTGGATGAGATAGAAAAACAAAAAAAGAGTTTGGACAAAAGCAATAAAATCGTATTTATGCCGGGCTCTCGCAAGAGTGAAATAAAAGCCCTCATAGATATATTTAAACAAACAGCAAAAGTGCTTAATAAAAAGAGCGTTATAGTTATTCCAAAACATTTTAATGAAGACGATATAAAGTCTTTGTATGGCGATTTAGATGGTTTTACTATTTCGCGCGATACGTATGGCAGTTTGTATGAGTCGGAGTTTGCTTACGTGTGTTCAGGCACGGCAACGCTTGAAGCAGCGCTTATAGGAGTGCCTTTTGTTCTTTGTTATAAAGCAAAGAAATTTGATTATTCTGTAGCAAAGAGATTTGTAAAATTAAAACATGTAGGACTTGCTAATATAATATTTGACTTTTATAATGAGCGTCCATTGCATACAGAGTTGTTGCAGCAAGATGTTAGCGTGCAAAATTTACTTAGAGAATATGAGCAGATGGACAAGGAGAGTTTTTTTAAGCACTCTCAAAAATTAAAAGAGATATTAAAGCACGGCAGTTCAAAAATAGTGGCTAAATTATTGTATAATTAAAACTTTTATTATAATTATGGAGATGAGTGTGAAAAAGGAACCTATGACGCTTTTTGGGTTTACCAAGTTAGAAGCCGAACTTAATGATTTTAAAAAGGTGCAGCGTCCGCAAATCGTTATAGAGATAGATATAGCAAGAAGCCATGGCGATTTGAAAGAGAATGCCGAATATCACGCAGCTCGCGAAAAACAAGCATTTATTGAAGCAAGAATAGCAGAATTTACGGATATGATTTCACGAGCGCAGATAATTGACCCAACCACATATGAACACACAAAAGTGTTGTTCGGTTCAACGGTCAAGTTAGAGGATTTAGATAGCGGTGAAATTGCCGTATATACGATAGTAGGAGCTTTCGAGAGCAATCCTGACAAGGGGCTTATCTCTATATCTTCACCTCTTGCAAAACAGCTTATTGGTAAAAAAGCTGGAGATGAGGTAGATGTGGTTCTTCCAAATGGCAAAGTCACATATGAGGTACTTGAAGTCTATTTTGAACCTATAAAGTTTTAGGAAAATTTATGAAAAAAATAAATGTTGCGATAGTGGGTGCCAGCGGTTATACGGGACTTGAATTGATAAAGCTTTTGATTAATCACCCAAATTTTAATTTGTCATACGTTGGAACGAGCGAAGGCGGTATGAATATCAGCGATCTGCACCCAAGTCTTTTAAACACAGTAAACATGAGAGTGCAAAAAAGCAAACCAAAAGAGATAGCAAAAGAGTGTGAACTTGCTTTTTTGGCTTTGCCTCACAAAACTGCCATGGAGTTTGCAAAAGAGCTTTTGAAACTTGGCGTTAAAGTGGTCGATTTATCTGCCGATTATAGGCTCTCTTTGGAAAATTATGAGAAGCATTATGGTGCGCATTTAGATAAAGAGCATCTGAAAAATGCGGTTTACGGATTGCCCGAAATCAATAAAGAGAAGATAAAAAAAGCATCTTTGGTGGCAAATCCTGGTTGTTATCCTACTGCTTCCATTTTGGCATTATTGCCGTTTAAATCTTTTATCAAGGAGAATACGCCGATTTTCATAGATGCTAAAAGCGGAGTTTCCGGACGCGGAAAAAAGGTTAGCGAAAATGAACACTTCGTACATGTAAATGAAAATTTTATCTCATACAGTGCCCTAAAACATAGACATGAGCCGGAAATCGCTGAAGTTTTAAACCAAAACGGCATAAAAAACAGCATATATTTTGTTCCTCACCTTTTGCCTTTGACAAGAGGAATGCTAATTAGCGCATATATACAAGTAAAAGAAGCTATAGATGCGAAAAAGGTATTGACAAAATTTTATGAAAATGAGAAATTTATCAGGATAAGAGATGAGGCTGTAAGTATCAAAATGACAGCAGGAACAAATTTTTGCGATATTTTTGCAGAGAGTAAAGATGATATTGTATTTGTCAGCTCAAGCATTGACAATCTTTTGCGCGGAGCTTCGTCACAAGCTTTAACAAATGCAAATTTGATGTTTGGATTTGATGAGGATTTGGGAGTTCCGAAAATCGGATATGTTCCATAATATAAATACCCAAATCAATTTAAAAGAAGGAGCCGTTTTTATCGCCGATGCTCATGAAAATGGTGTAAATAGAAAGGATTTTACTCTATTTTTAAAAAAAGTAGAGTTTGGAGAGATAAAAACGCCGCAGCTTTTTTTGATGGGCGATATGTTTGATTTTTTATCAAAGGGTGCAAAATATACTCTTTTATTGCATAAATATGAATTAGAAATGCTGGATAAAATCGCTGAAAATACAGATGTTTATTATCTTGAGGGCAATCACGATTTTAATCTAAGCGGTATTTTTAAACATGTAAACGTTATACCTGTCAAAAATCAGCCTCTTTACGCAAAAGCTGATAAAACCTATGCCATTTCGCATGGTGATTTATATGTGGGGTTTTTTTATAATATCTATACAAAAATCATTAGAAGCAAGAGTGTAATTTTTTTATTAGATAAACTTGGCATTTGCGGGTTGATAACAAAAATTGTATTAAAAAGCCAAATAAACAAAAAAATTTGTCAAAAAATGGAAGATTTTGAGAGCAAAATAACACCAAAGTTAAAAAGATATAAAAATTGCGATATGATTTTGGAGGGGCACTATCATCAAAATCAAACCATCTCATATGGGCATATAAAATATATAAATTTTGCCTCATTTGCATGCGATAAACTCTTTTATCGCTTTGAAAAATCACAGTTTAATGCTTTTTTATTTCAACCATAGTTTTTACTATTAATATTTTTATAAAAATAAGTGATTTTTGAATTTATAAATTGACTTTTTTGATTAAATGGGCACGATATTTATTTTAAAGTTTTTAAACTGTTTTGTATGATTTTTTATCATTTTAGCACACCAAATAAAACGTATATCGCAAAGTTTAAAATCCTTAAAGCTGCCTGTAGTTTTGAAGTAATAATGCGGGAATTTTTATTATTCTTGCGCAAAAGATGATTTTTCTAAAATCGTGTCGGATTTTTCTTGTAGCATTCCTCATTGCTTCCTTTATACTGTTTCTACACATAGCATTAAGTTTTACAGAAACATAATATATGTAGAATCCTATTTTGTCCGTCATTTCTACGCTACCCATTTACGTCATTCCCGTACGTCTTTTTACGTCATTCCCACATAAGCGGGAATCCATAAAAATAATATGGAAACAAAGAGATGAGATTATTTTATTTATCATACACGATACGTGTTTTGTTTGTTGTAAAAACAATAAAAGAAGATGGATTCCCGTTTTCAAGGAAACATTTTGCTTTCGTAAAAACGCTTTGCTTGTTTTCACGGGAATGACAGAGAGAAGTCATACCTGTGTAGGCTGGTATCTCGTCTTTATATAAATGAGATAAAATCTACACATTTTTTATTTTTTTATATTTCAATTTTTTTTAAATTTTTTTAAATTCCAGCCTGCGCGGGAATGACGTAAAGAAGCTCTCGCAATTTATCGCGAATATCGTTTCTTTTAGAAACTCTTCGTTTGTGCGGGAGTGATACAAGGGGATTCTCGCATTCCTTACTAATATTATTTCTTTGAAATAAAAAATAAAAAAATGATAAAATATTTTGCATAAATGACAAAAAAGCAAAAATACAAACAATTTTTTTGCTATATTTATTATGATGATTTTTTGGATTTTAATGACAGATATAATATGTGAAATAAACCACAAGTTTTATGAAACAAAAAAGATATATTATTGTAATGGCAACAGAAAAATAAAAGCCTAAAAAACCAAAAGATTTTTTAAAAATTTATGCTTATGCAGAAAATTTGCGTGTAAACTGCTAATTTAAAAGTTTATCTAAAAGTGAGAAATTATTTGCACCCATGATATGTATTTTTGGATGGAAATCTGTTAAATTTTTCAAAATAGTTTTTGAGAGTTCAAATCCTGTTTCAAACTCTTTTTCTTCACTTATCTTTTTTGCATTTTCAAGTTTTGATATCCACTCTTGCGGAATGCAAATTCCGGGTACATGTGAGTTTAAAAACTGTGCAGTTCTTAATTTTGTAATCGGGAAAAAACCTAAAATAAGTTCTGCTTGATCATTTTTGGATTCGTTTTTTGCATCATCAAATATCTCTTTTAATATTTTTGCATTTTGTATAGAATAAATTGGTTGAGATATAATGCCAAGCGGTGAAAATTTGAGCTTTGCAGTTATCTTTTTTTGCAAAGATTTTTGATGATTTGTCGCAGAGTTGCAGACACAAAAAGCTGATATTGGTTTTGGCAAACATGAAAACGGTTTTCCTGAATAATCAATGCCTGCATTGAAACATTTGATAATTTCCAAAAGCAGTGTAGAATTTGCTTCAAAAACACCTTTAACTTTTGGCTGATCGCTTGAAGATGCGCTGTCTCCTGTTAGTGCTAAAATGGAGTTTATCCCAAGCTCATTTGCACCGAGCAAATCAGATTGCAAGGCAATTTTATTTCTATCTCTCATTGATATTGTGGCAATGGTTAATTTTTTGAAATGATTTTGCAATTTCGAAGCTGTTATGATGGAATTTGATTTTAGCCTTGCCAAAGGACTGTCAGGAACTATAAAAGCATCTATTTTATCTATTAGTTTTATGTTTTCAATTTTTTTTATGATGTTTTCACTTCCAGCTCCATGCAAAGGAATAACTTCTAAAGTGAGAAAATTTTGTTTTTTTATTAAGGAATACATATTTTTTATCCGACTTTTAATCCAAATGAGATATTATATCAAAAATTACAAATTAAACTTATTTAAAGAACAAAAATAATGATAAAACTTGGAGCATTTGATTTTGATTCAACGCTTATGGATGGCGAAACTATCGATATTTTAGCTGATAGTTATGGTGTAGGAGATGAAGTTTCGAAGATAACAGCTTCAGCTATGAGAGGCGAGATAGATTTTTTCGAAGCATTAAATAAAAGAGTTGCTCTTCTAAAAGGTATGAGCGAGAAAAAAGTGATAGACATATGTCAAAATTTAATTTACATGAATGGCGCCAAAGAATTAATCAAAGAGCTTAAATCACGCGGTGTTACCGTTGTAGTTTTTAGCGGTGGATTTAGATATGCTACAAGTTATGCTAAAAATATTTTGGGATTTGACGCTGATTTTTCAAATATTTTGCATGCTAAAGACAATGTCCTTACAGGGCTTGTTGGTGGAGATATGATGTTTGGTTTTTCAAAAGGCGATATGCTGGGGCGAATACAAAATCTGCTTAATATATCAAAAGATGAGACTATGGCTGTTGGAGATGGAGCTAATGATTTATCCATGTTTGCATTGGCAAATACAAAAGTGGCATTTTGTGCTAAAGAGATTTTAAAAGAAAGTGCTGACATAATTATAAATGAAAAAAATTTAGCAAATATTTTGACACATATTTGATAGCAAAAGGTAAATAAAAATGGCAATCGGTTTAAATAATTTTTCTGTTTGGTGCGATTTTTTAGAGAGAGATTTTTTACAAAATCAATTCAGTAATTTGGTGGATTCGGGAATTGTAAGCGGTATCACAAGTAATCCTGTTATTTTTAAAAATGCTATTTTGAGCTCAAAAGCTTACAATGAAGATAAGATAAAAAGTTCGGAATTTTCTCCCGAAGAGCGATATGAGTTAATGGCTATTGATGATATCAGAAGCGCTGCCAAAACCCTTTTGCAAACACATACGGCAAATGAACTTGATGGATTTGTCAGCATAGAGGTTAATCCTTTATTTGCAAATAATGCAGCCAAAATGACAGAAGAGGCAAAAAGACTTTTTAAAACTATCAATATGCCAAATGTAATGATGAAAATTCCTGCTACTGTAGATGGATATGAGACGATAAAAGATTTGATATCAGAAGGTATAAACGTAAATGCTACCCTTGTTTTTTCTCCTCTGCAAGCTGGCAAATGTCTACAAGCTATAGAAAATGGTTTTTATATATTTCAAAGACGAAACCCAAAAAAGCTCTTTCCAAAAGCCGTAATTAGTGTTTTTGTGAGCAGATTTGATAGAAAATTGGATCCTATTTTGGAAGCCAACGGCATGGAGAAGATGAAGTTTGGTATCATGAATGCCTCTTATATATATCAGCTTGTAAAAGAGCAGAAGATTTCAAGCGTAAGATGTCTTTTTGCAAGTACGGGAGTTAGTGATGCTGGCGTTAAGCCATCTTACTATATCACAAAACTTCTTTATCAAAACGCTATCAATACAGCTCCTTTAAAAGCCATAGAAAGCTTTATGGAGAGTTTGGACACAGATGAGAGAGCTTGTCCCAGCAAGCAGAGCATACAGGAGTATTTTGAAGAGGTTAAATCCAAAGGTGTAAACATTAACAATGTTTATATGGAGCTTTTAAATGATGGATTGGAGCAATTTAAACAGGCATTTAATGAGATGATAGATAGTTTGAAGATTTCTAAAAATACAACAGATGGGATAAAGCAAAGCATAAAGACAGATGGAAATCAAGAGCTTGAAAATACGGCTGTAAAACAACAAATTACAGCAAAAGACCAAGTAGAGAATAAAATCATATCAAAAGAGGTCAAAAGCGTAGATAGAGCCAACGTAAAACCGGAAAGAAATATTCAATCCAACGAGAAATATGCAAAAAATATACTCAAAGAGAAAGTCGCCGAAGCTATAGGCATCATCGAAGCTGATATATATGCCATAACATTTTTAAAAAAATGTCTTGAGAATTTGATAAGCTACAATGGGAGCGATTTGCATATCAAATCTGATGCCATTGTCAAAGGACGTGTGAATGGTGAGATTATAACGGTAGATAATGATATTTTTACAAAAGATGATGTAGAAATTTTAGCCCAAGAACTTTTACAGGATAGATACGAAGAGTTCACAAAAAAGAAAAATATAGATTTTATATATAAGCTCAATAAAAATTATAGATTTCGCGTAAATATGTTTTATCAAACAGACGGTATATCCGCAGCATTTCGTGTAATTCCTCTAAGCATTCCGACGCTGGAATCTTTGGGGCTTCCAGAGGTCATCAAAGATTTTGCTTCAAAAAGACGCGGTTTGATACTCGTTACGGGACCTACTGGCTGCGGAAAAAGTACAACTCTTGCTACTATCATAAATATTATAAATCAAACCAGTCAAAAACATGTCATAACTATCGAAGATCCTATAGAGTTCATCTACAAAGATGAACAAAGTATTATAAATCAACGCTCTGTTGGGCAAGATGCCGTAAGTTTTTCGGATGCCTTGATATCATCTTTAAGAGAAGATCCGGATGTAATTATGGTAGGGGAGATGAGAGATATTGAGACTATCAGGACTGCTATAAGGGCAGCAGAAACAGGACATTTGGTGCTTTCTACTTTACATACTTTGGATGCTAAAGAGACGATAGGGCGTATCATAAGCATGTTTCAAGGTGGCGAACAGGTTCAAATCAGACAATCTCTCTCATCTGTCCTTGAAGCGGTCGTCTCTCAAAGATTGGTAAGAAGAAAGGGCAGCAAAGGAAGAGTTGCTGCTGTTGAAATTTTAATAAAAAATGCGAGAATAGAAGCCATGATATCTCAAGGCAGAGAGAGTGAGATAAAAGATTCTATAGAAAAAGACAGAGATGTATATCGAAGTCAAAGCTTCAACCAAGCACTGCTTGATTTGTACACTAAGGGTGCTATAAATTATCATGAAGCGCTGTATGCGGCAACATCACCTGCGGATTTGAAAATATTGCTTGATAATTATGATGTCGAAAAAAGTAAAAAACCAGAGATTGCTAAAAACACTTATGCAAACAAAAATAGTTTGGAGCAAAATTTAAATATAGTTATAGATATGAATGATATAGAAATTTTGGATTTAAAAAGATAACTTATATAAGTTTTATCTAAAAAGAGGTATAATCCTCCTCTTATTTTTTTAAAGGACAGTAATATGTTAGAAGGCATCTTAAGAGAGAGTATCGATAAAAAGGCGCTCAAATCGCTTAGACGAGATGGTTATCTTATAGCCAATATTTATGCTAAAGGCTTTAACAATATCCATGCTGCGTTTAAGGAAAATGAGTTTATTAAAGAGGTTCGCAAAAAAGAGAATCTAATTTTTCCCGTAAAAGTAAACGGTGAAGTTTATAATGTAATAATACAAGAGTATCAAAGAGATCCTGTTGCAAATAAAATTTTACACGTAGACTTAAGAGTAGCTGTTTCGGGAGTTGTTGCAAAATATTTTGTTCCAGTAACTGTAAGCGGTATAGCAAAAGGCATTAAAGATAAAGGCGTTTTGGTGCAATCAAAAAGAAGACTTGTGGTCAAATGTGCTCCTGAGTTTTTGCCAAACTCTTTTGTGCTTGATGTAAGCAATTTGGAAGTAGGTCAAACACTACTCGTAAGAGATATCAAGCTACCGGACAATGTTCAGATTGTAGATGCACATAGGGTTGCTGTTGTGGGCGTAGTAAAAGCCAAATAACACAAATGTTTCTTTTTGTAGGACTTGGTAACCCTACTGAAAAGTATGCTTATACAAGACATAATATAGGTTTCATGGTTATCGACTGTTTGGTCGGTAACCATGATGCATTTTCTATTTCAAAAGCCCAATTTTGCGGCGAATTATATAAAAGTTCCCAAAATCTGTTTTTAAAACCGCTCACATATATGAATAACTCCGGTAAAAGCGTAAAAGCTGTTTTTGATTTTTATAAACCTGATGAAATTGTTGTTATCCACGATGATACAGCCATACCATTTGGAAGCATACGCATAAAAAGAGGAGGCTCAAGCGGCGGACATAACGGATTAAAGTCTATAGATTCATATTTGGGGAATGATTATATAAGAATTCGTATAGGTATCGGCGCACCTGTAAATTTACAAAATATGGCAGATTTTGTTTTGGATAATTTTTCAAAAGAAGAATTTGCATGTGTAAAAAAACTCATAAATTACAGTACAAAAATTGTTGAAGATTTACCCAATAAAGACTTAAATGCTATAATATCTTGTTATACATCGAAAAAAGGGATCTGTAGCGATAATGATTAAAATATATCAACGTTATATTATATTATTATATCTTAAAAATTTTTTCATCATCTTTTGTGCATTAGAATTTTTTTATGTTGGTGTTGATTTTATAACAAATTATAACAGTCTGCCAAATTCCGCTAATTTACAACTTTTATACATTGCATTTAATTCTATGAGCGCGGTAAATTATACTCTTCCTATTTCAATAGTTTTTGCTATGATAGTTTCAAAATTTTCCATGATACGCTCAAATGAACTTCTTTGTATGTATTCTGTTGGAATTAGTAAAAATGCACTGATTTTACCTATATTTTTCGGTGCTATTTTTTTGGTTTTTATCTATATATTTTTAAATTTTACCTCTTTTGCTTATGCATATGAATATAGAAGTAATCTTTTAAAATACAGTCAAATTATTCGCTCTTCTTCAAATCTATTTTTAAAGTACGAAGGCAAATATGTATATTTTGGCGAATTAAATCCATTAAAACAAGAGACTTCCGATATAAAGATTTTTGATATTGCTGACAATGAATTGCAGGAGATAATTACTGCCAAAAAAGGTGTTTTTAAAAATGATACATGGTTGCTTGAAGATGTTGAAGTGATAAAAAAACCAAAAATCGAAGCTGGAAAAGATGCAAATATTATTATAGAAAAATTTGATGTTTTTCAAACATTAGATAGATTTCGTCCTAAAATTATTGAAAATGCACATCTTGGAAGCCAATCTTTATCGATTCTTGATGCATTAGATGCAATGAAATTTTTTGGAAACCAAGGAATAAACACGAATTCTATAAAAACAAATCTATATTTTTTAATATTTTTTCCATTTTTTGCACCATTTATCGTGGTGATTTTTTATTATTATCTGCCGCTTTCGGGTAGATTTTTTAATCTTGCTTTAATGAATTTTGGGTTTGTTTTTGCTGCACTTACAAGTTGGGGAGTACTTTTTGCATTAGGCAAATTTGCTTCAAATTCTATCATTTCACCCGAGATTGCCATTTTAGCTCCTATAATTTTTTTGGGTATTTTTGCCCTTATTTTGTATAGAAAAAACAGATAAAATGTTTAAAAAGCAGTTTATATATAGTGAAAATAATTCATATAAAAGGCAAAAGTTACCAATAGTAACATTTTACATATTTTTAATAATGTTTTATTAGTGCGTAGTTTAGGGTACAAATAAAGAATATTAATATTTTATAAGATAAGAAAATAGGATTTTTAACAAGATTTATTGTTTTAACTTAGATTTTAATGATATTTATAGAGCTTTTTGATAAAATAGTAGTTTAATTTCAGCAATGAGAGGTTCAAGATGGATTTTAAAAGTCTTGCTTTAAAATATAAAACGCCGCTTTATGTTTATGATTTTGGACATATAAAAGAGCAGTTTGAAAGTGTACAAAAAGCTTTTCATGCAAGAAAATCGCTTATTTGTTATGCTGTTAAAGCAAATTCAAATTTAAGTATTTTAAGATATTTAGGTAAGCTTGGAGCAGGATGCGATTGTGTATCTATCGGAGAGATAAAAAGAGCTTTAATAGCTGGAATATCAAAATATAAAATAGTTTTTAGTGGTGTAGGAAAAGATGACAGTGAGATAGCTTATGCTTTAAGGCAAGATATTTTAATGCTGAATGTTGAAAGCGAAGAAGAGCTTAAACGCATAGAGGATATAGCAAGATATATGGGCATAAAAGCCAGGATAAGTGTACGTATAAATCCTGATATAGATGCCAAAACACACCCTTACATTTCTACCGGACTTAAGAAAAATAAATTTGGTGTAGACATTGATACCGCCAAAAAACTATATATATACTCTAAAAAATCTGAATGGCTTGATCCTGTTGGAATACATTGCCACATAGGAAGTCAGATTTTGGATCTGAAACCATACGATGAGGCAACCAAAATAACGGCAGAACTTTTAAAAAGCTTAAAAGCTCTTGATATCAATATAAAGTTTTTTGACGTTGGCGGCGGTATAGGTATACGCTATAAAGATGAAATTACTATAAAACCTTATGAATTTGCCCAAACTGTTTTAGCAAATCTTGAAGGCGCAGATGTTACTGTGATATGTGAATTTGGGCGGTTTTTAGTTGGGAACAGCGGTTATTTGCTTACAAAAGTGTTATATGAGAAAAAAAACGGCAAAAAGAGATTTGTTATAGTCGATGCAGCTATGAATGATTTGATACGCCCGGGATTTTATGATGCATATCATGCGATTGAAAAAATAGATAAAAAAGATGAAAAATTCTCAAAAGCAGATGTGGTAGGACCGGTTTGTGAAAGCAGTGATTTTTTGGGTAAAGATGTACTGTTGCCGCAGTTAAACTATGGCGATTTATTGATAGTAAAGAGCGTTGGGGCATACGGATTTAGTATGAGCAGTAACTATAATACTCGCCCAAGGTGTGCTGAGGTTGCTTTCACGGAAAATAGGTATCGTCTTATTAGAAAGCGAGAGACATTTGAGAATTTGATAGAATGCGAAACAGAGTGTCTTGTCAGAGGAAATTTATGAAAGAGATAGAAACCTTAAGAAAAGCGATAGACAAAATCGACGATGAGATTTTAAAGCTTTTAAATAAACGTATGGAGTTTGTAAAAGAGATAGGCATACTAAAACATACAAGCGGCACTTCCATATATAAACCAGAACGCGAAAAAGAGATTTTAAATAGGCTCAAAAAACTTAGCAGCGGAAATGTAAAAAACGGAGCAATTGAAGCCATATACTCTGAAATCTTTGCTGTTAGCAGAAATATAGAATTGCCTGAAAAGATAGCATTTTTAGGACCAGAGGGGACTTACTCTCACCAAGCTGCTCAAAGCAGATTTGGGGCGCAAGGAAGCTATTTGGCATTAAATTCCATAGAGGCTGTTTTTCAAGTTTTGGCAAACAAAGAGGCAAAATATGGTGTTGTGCCGATAGAAAACAATACCGAAGGTGTTGTAGGTATCACGCTTGATTGCCTTGGAAAGCATGAAGAGATAAAAATAGCAGCCGAACTTTACATGGATATACATCACTCTTTTGCAACATTTGCAGAAGATGTGAAAGATGTGAAAGTTATATATTCTCATCCGCAAGGGTATAACCAATGCAGACAGTTCTTAGATACTCATCTTTTAAATAATATCGAGTTTATACCTACAAAATCAACATCTCAAGCGGCAAAAATGGCAAGCGAAAACAAAGAAGCAGCAGCCATTTGCTCACATATAGCGGCAAAATTATATAAAGTTCCGACACTTTTTGCCAAGATAGAAGATAATTTGGCAAATAGAACACGCTTTGTTATATTGAGTGATTTTAAAAATGCCAAAGGGGCAAAAAACAAAACATCTGTTTTGGCTAAAACATATGATAAACCGGGCGGACTTTTAGCATTATTGCAGCTTTTCAATGATGCAAAGATAAATCTTACCAAGCTTGAATCACGTCCGACAAAAGGAAGAGACTTTAAAAGAATATTTTATCTTGACTTTGAAGGACATATAGATGATGAAAATGTTCAAAGCGTATTAAATGGAAAAGGTAAGAATTATGATATCATATGGCTTGGAAGTTACATATCTGAGGATTGATTGATGAAATTTAACAAAGTGCTTGAAAGTTTAGTAAATTATGAAGCAGGCAAGCCAATAGAACTTGTTGTAAGAGAGCATGGTATTGAAGCCAAAGATGTAATAAAAATAGCAAGCAATGAAAACCCTTACGGGTGTAGCCCTAAAGTAGTTAAAGCGATACAAAACGAAGCTTTTAAAATGTCGCTGTATCCTGATGACAGTATGTATGAGTTAAAAGAAGCGCTTGCTGAAAAATATGGTGTTGAGAGTGAAAATATCATTATAGGTTCAGGCAGTGATCAAGTGATAGAGTTTTCACTTTTTGCAAAAGCAAATCCATCCAATAAAATATTAGTAGCAAAAACTACTTTTGCAATGTATGAGATTTATGGCAAACGCACCGGAACCACTATACTTAAAACGCCTTCTCATGGGCATAACATACAAGAACTTTCTGATATTTATAAAAACAATAAAGATGTAGCTGTTATATTTTTATGTTTGCCAAATAATCCGCTTGGGGAATGTTTGGATAAAGACGATGTTTTCGGATTTTTGAAAGAGATTTCAGACGATACATTAGTAGTGATAGACGGCGCCTATCAGGAGTTTGCAAGCTTTAAAGATAAAAATAAAAAGATAGATCCCAAAGAACTTATAAATACATTTGCCAACACTATATATCTTGGCACGTTTTCAAAAGCTTACGGGCTTGGCGGAATGAGGGTGGGGTATGG
This sequence comes from Campylobacteraceae bacterium, assembly GCA_031257555.1. Taxonomy (GTDB): domain Bacteria; phylum Campylobacterota; class Campylobacteria; order Campylobacterales; family Campylobacteraceae; genus JAIRKW01. The sequence continues at coordinate 14,525 of JAIROK010000013.1, forward strand.
TATAGGAGATAAAGAGATAATCAAATCTTTGCACAAACTTCGCTCGCCATTCAACATTACTACTTTAAGCTTAAAAGCCGCTATAGAGGCGTTAAAAGATGAAGAGTTTATAAAGAGTTCTATTGTCAGTAATTTTGAAGAGATGGTAAAATATGAAGAGTTTGCCAAAAAGCTTGATATTGAATTTATTCCAAGTTATACGAATTTTATTACATACAAAGTAAAAAAAGATTCTTCATTTATTTGCGAAGAACTTATGAAAAGAGGAATCATAATAAGAAATCTCAAAAGTTATGGATTAAATGCTGTGCGTATTACAATAGGTACCAAAGAGCAAAATGACAGATTATTCAAAGTTTTTGAGGATATTTATAGAGGCTAAAATTTGGATATAAAAAATTTCAAAGTTGAAGAGCTGGAGAATCTTTGCGGCGATATACGAACTAGAATCATCGAAGTTGTAAGCCGCAATGGCGGACATTTAAGTTCAAATATGGGTGCTGTAGAATTAACGGTTGCCATGCACTATGTATTTGATGTTGCAAAAGATCCGTTTATATTTGATGTTAGTCATCAATCTTACGCCCATAAACTTTTAACAGACAGATGGGATAGATTTGATACTTTGCGTCAAACAGACGGCATTAGCGGTTATACAAAGCCTTCAGAATCCCCGTATGATTATTTTGTTGCAGGACATAGCTCTACTTCCATATCGTTAGCAGTTGGCGCTGCTAAGGCTATTAGATTGAAAGGGGAAGAGGGCATGCGTATACCAATAGCCTTGATAGGTGATGGGGCTATGAGCGCAGGTATGGTGTATGAAGCATTAAATGAGCTTGGCGATAGAAAATATCCCGTTGTTATTATACTCAACGACAATGAAATGAGCATCTCAAAGCCTATAGGCGCTATAAGCAAATACCTTTCTCAAGCTATGGCAGGACAGTTTTATCAAAAGATAAAGCGTAGGGTTGAACGTTTGCTTGATTATCTGCCCGAATCTGCCACTTATATGGCAAAAAGATTTGAAGAAAGCTTCAAATTAATAACTCCGGGAATGCTTTTTGAAGAACTTGGTTTAGAGTATATAGGTCCTGTTAATGGACACAATTTGCATGCATTAATCAGTGCTTTAAAAACAGCCAAAAAACTTAAAAAACCAGTTATCATACACACTCAAACAGTAAAAGGCAAAGGTTACGTAAAAGCTGAAGGGCGGTTTGAAAAATGGCATGGAGTAGCTCCTTTTGATGTGGAGAGTGGAGAGCCTATTTTGACAAAAATGTTAAACAAGAGTGCCACTGCACTTTTTAGTGAAGCACTTTTTGATTTAGCCAAAAAATATGAAAATGTTGTCGGAGTAACAGCGGCGATGCCAAGCGGAACTGGCATGGATAAGCTTATAAAAGAACTTCCTGATAGATTTTGGGATGTAGCAATCGCAGAACAACATGCCGTGACATCTATGTGTGCTATGGCAAAAGAGGGTTTTAAACCATTTGTTGCGATATATTCCACATTTCTGCAAAGAGCATATGACCAAATTATACATGATGCTTGTTTGATGAATTTAAATGTTGCATTTGCTATCGATAGAGCAGGAATTGTCGGAGAAGACGGCGAAACTCATCAGGGTGCTTTTGATATCTCATATCTTAATGCAATTCCAAATATAACCCTTTTTGCACCGCGTGATGATGTTGGCATGAAACATGCTGTGGATTTTGCTTATACAAATAAAGGTGTGTGTGCATTTAGATATCCAAGGGGAAGTTTTATCTTATGCAAAAAGGCAAAATCAAAACCATTTTCATTGGGAATAGGTGAGATTTTGCGCAAAGGCAAAAGCAATATCGCATTTGTAGGGTATGGAAACGGCGTAGGTAAGGCATACAAGTGTGCCGAACTTTTAGATGAAGATATTACTATAGTGGATTTGAGATTTATCAAACCTTTGGATAAAAAACTGTTAAAAACGTTAGCTGCTACATGTAAAATGTGGTATGTATTTAGCGATAGTGCAAAAAGAGGTGGAGTAGGAGAGATACTGTCTGGTTTTTTATCAGAGCAAAAAATAGATGGCATTAACATTGAGAGTTTTGAATACGAAGATGATTTTATTCAGCATGGTGATAATTTAAAAATTGAAGAAAAACTTGGTATATCTGTTGAAAAAATAGTTAAAAAAATAATAAAAATAAAATCATAAAAAATATTATTTAAGAAAATATATTATTTTTTAATTTTATTTATTATATAATAATTTAGAAACATATTTTGAGAGGGTTATTATGGATTTTATTTCTTTGCTTAAAAGTAAGAATTTAAAAGCTACACCACAAAGATTATCGGTATTAGAAGTTTTAAATAAAAATGAACATCCTACCATAGAAGAGCTTTATGATGAGATCAGAAGAGAGTTTCCATCTATATCTCTTGCTACTGTTTATAAAAATATTAATACATTAAAAGAGAGTGATACTGTTATAGAGATAAATACTCAAAACGGCAAAACAAGATATGATATTTATGTAAAACCACATACGCATATCATATGTAAAAAATGCGGTTCTATAAGAGATGTTGATTTTTTAGATTCTGTACATGAGTATCAACAAGAAATCGAAAAAAAATGGTACTACAACATTAAAAGAATAGATGTTACTGCTATGGTGGACAACTGTCCTTTTTGCAACTCATAAAAAAACCATTTTTGCACAATTAATATATCTATATTCTAATAAAATTTAATTGCAAGTCATTAAGATAAAATATTTACAAAAATTCCAACTTTAAAACAATCACTTTGCGATATTTTTAAATACAATTATTTATTTTAAAAGATAAAAATGCTAAAAAGTATTATTTTAAATATGCAAATATTATATTCAAAAAATAACACAATGTGCTATCAACAAATATGGGTTATTTGTCAAAAAAGTTAAAATAGAATTTAGAGTTTATCGATAGTTGCTTACAAAATTTTTGGCGTATTCTATAACGCACATTACTCCATATTTTTTATGCGTGTTTATAGCAGCTGCAGCATGATTGTACTCTTTATGCATTATATTGTCTCTATGACCTCTTGATAGCACTCCGTCGTCGATTAAGAGTCCAATTACTATCTCACGCCCGGTATTTGGCTTATAAGCGATATTTTCTCCCGCTGTCAAATATGTTCCATATCTTTTTATTCTATCAAACGGTGTACTTCCATCGCTTCCGTCATGACCCACTTCGCCTGTTTTGCTTTGATCTAAAGCATGATCTTTTGCAGCTTGCCAGAGTCCTTTGCTTGGCATCAAAAGCTGTACGGGAGACATTTTAGATAAAACATCGTAACACTCTTTTGCTGCTTTTATTCCCTCTGCTGTTTTTACGGGTATTTTGTCTGGTGGAGAGTAGATATTGCTATTGTAGTATGACAACATTGGTTTTATGTATAAATCTGCATACTTTTTTGGATTTGAGCGGACTTTATTCATCTCTAAAATAACATCTTTTTCAATGGGCGTTAAGTACTTAACATCTTTTGCAGTATCTAAAAGTGCTAAATTCCAATCTTCATGATTATTTTCTCTTTTGTCTGCAATAGGTGCATTTTCACTTAAAATAGCTTCTGTCCACTCTTTATCAGTTGCATTGTATTGCGTTTGAAATCTGATTTTTGTTATGAAGTGGTCTTTTGAATATTTCATATCATGATTTTTATCCTCAAAATTCCAATTGATATTTCCAAGATTGTTTATCATGTGCTCTTTTACTTCAAAAAATAGATTTAGTATTAGCGTATAAGACAGAACATACTCATTAGTGTTTTTTTTAAGTTCAAGCTGTATTATTTTGTATATTCCGCTATCCAAGTTTTTTAAATAGAACAAGCCGTTTTCATCTGAAAATGTTTCGTAAGTTATGCCGTTTTTATTGTTTTGTATGATAATTTTAATACCTTCATTATCATTATATGTTTTGTTGTCAAAATCTGTTTTGAAATTGATTTGTCCTATAGCAAGCGTATCGTTTTGTGAAATGATAATACTTTTTAGCTGATTTGAGGGTTGTTTTTGTAGGTTTAAAGATATGATAAAAACAGCTGTTAAAAATAATAAAATGCCCAATATAATTTTCATATCTAATCCAAATAATTTTTCAATGATGTATTATACTAAAATATCTTGATATCAAGTAAGAAAACGCAGAGTAAGAAGGGGGAGTACTTACTCTGCAAAAGAAATGAAATAATGAAAAATTTGTTTATAGTTTTTCTGCGTTTTTAGAAAGATATTCGGCTATACCTTTTGTATTTGCCTTGATACCCTCGTCGCCTTTGTTCCAGCCGGCAGGGCAAACTTCACCATACTCGTTAGTGTAAAGCATAGCGTCCACTACTCTTAACAATTCGTCCACATTTCTTCCTAAAGGAAGGTCATTTATCACTGCGTGTCTTACGGTGCCGTCTTTGTCAATCAAAAACGAACCTCTCAAAGCTACACTGTTATTTAAAAGCACGTCAAAATCGCGCGCTATCTGTTTTGTTATATCAGCTACGATAGGAAAACGCACATTTCCGATACCGCCGTTTTTAACTTCGGTGCTCTTCCATGCAAAGTGCGTAAATTGAGAATCCACAGAGACCGCTATGACATTGATACCGCGCGCTTTAAATTCATCAAGTCTATGGTCAAACGCAATGATTTCAGACGGGCAGACAAAAGTAAAATCCATAGGATAGAAAAATACCACTGTTCCTTTTTCACCGAAATTTTTATAGAGATTAAAATCTCCAACTATTTGATTGTCTCCTAAAACCGCAGCGGCTGTGAAATCAGGCGCTTTATTTGTTACTAACATAAAATTCTCCTTACTATAATAAAATTTATTAATTCAGAAATTATATCAGCGTAGTTATAAATAACAGTTTAATTCAAAAAATTATTTTTTAAAATTTTTATATATTTAACTATTATATTAAAGCAAAGAAAGAGTCTATGCAAAAACTCATTTAATATTTCTTTTTAATAACTATTTAAATAAGAGTTTGATATAGTCCTAAGCTCTATATTATATTTAAGGAGATTAACATGGCAGTTAAAATTACCGATGTCTGTATTAGCTGTGGTGCTTGCATAGATGAGTGTCCTGTGAGCGCTATTGTTGATGATAGTGATAATCCGACAGGCGATAGCACATATTATGTTTTTGCTGACAAGTGTGTTGAGTGTATTGGGCATAATGATGAACCGGCATGTGCTTCTGCATGTCCTACAGATGCCTGTATCGTTTGGGATGCGGCTGGAAATACTTTGCGCGATGATATAACAAGCGATATGAGAGAAGGCAATACTGCTGTCGTATCGTAAATAATAAAAGTAGGTTCAAAAATTTTTTAGTTTTTGACTTACTTTTTATATTAAATAAAAAAAATTCTGCTATAATTCTACGCTTATTTTTAACATATCTGTTTTTATCAAAATTATTCAGGAGAAGAAGCTAATGGAACAGACGCTATCTATTATTAAACCGGATGCGGTTGCTAAAAATGTAATCGGAAAAATTATCGATAGATTTGAGAGTAACAATCTTCGCATAGCTGCTATTAAAAAACTTCAGCTTACAAAAGAAGATGCTGCAAAATTTTATGCAGTTCATGAAAAAAGACCATTTTTTAATGACTTAATACAATTTATGACAAGCGGACCGGTAGTAGTTCTTGTGCTTGAGGGCGAAAATGCCGTAGCTAAAAATAGAGAACTTATGGGTGCAACAAATCCCAAAGAAGCTAAAGAAGGCACAATTAGAGCTGATTTTGCCGAAAGTATAGATGCAAATGCTGTTCATGGCAGCGATAGCTTGGAAAATGCGGCTATTGAGATAGCTTTCTTTTTTGCAAAAAAAGAGTTGGTCTAAGATTTGGAAATAGCATTTAAAAAAGTTAGCAAAGAAGGACTTGATTTTTCACTTAAACATGATACAATCAGTTTCTTTGGTAAACTTTATCAAAAATCACCAATGATAGTTTTGCTCAAAGGCAAAATAGAGGGTGAACTTGAACATAGATGCGACAGATGTGCTGAAGATATACGTCTAAGAGTTGATGAAAAAATAGAGATGCTAATCTCAGACGGAATTTATAAAACAACCGAAGTTGATGGGTTTGTGAACGAAAATAATCTCGCAGTTGTAGAGATTTTTGACGGGCTTATCAATTTTGATGAAATTTTGCAAAGTGAGATTGAGCTTTACAAAAGCGATTACCACTATTGCATTACATGCAAAAGCCAGTAAAGGAGATAAAATGGCAGTACCAAAAAGACGAGTTAGTAAAACAAGAGGCGCTAAGCGTAGAACACACTATAAAGTTACTTTAGCTGCACCTGTGAAAGCAAGTGACGGAAGTTGGAAGTTACCACACCGCATAAACAAAACTACCGGTGAGTATAAATAGATATATGTTGAAAATTGCTATTGATGCAATGGGCGGTGATTTAGGTGCCGCACCCATCATAGATGGAACCATAAATGCGCTTAATGAGTATAATTTTCACGCATTGCTTGTAGGTAAAAGCGATATAATCAAGCCCGTCATTCCGACATCATTGCAACACAGAGTTACATATATTGAAGCTGATGATGTGTTTGATATGCATGAAAGTGCCACCGATGTTTTAAAACGTAGAGATTCTACAATATATAAAGCTGTAGATTTAGTGCGTGAAGGTAGCGCCGATGCTGTAGTTTCAGCCGGTCATAGCGGAGCTACCATGAGTTTGGCTACACTTCGTATTGGCAGAATAAAAGGTGTGGCAAGACCTGCTATAGCTACATTGATGCCCACAACAGCTAAAGGAGTGTATTCATTAGTATTAGATGTTGGAGCAAATGTTGACTGTAAAGCTGAACATCTTTTTCAATTTGCAGTTATGGGTGAAGCGTATGCAAAAAATGTTATGGGGATAAAAAAGCCTAAAATAGGGCTTTTATCAAATGGCGAAGAGGCAAGCAAGGGAAATGAAGCTACAAAAGAGGCTTATACTTTGATGTCTAAGATGAGCTCATTTGTTGGGAATGTAGAGGGCAATAATATATTCGATGCTTCTGTTAATGTATTGGTTTGCGATGGTTTTGTGGGAAATATCCTTTTAAAAACCAGCGAAGGTGTAGCAGAATCTATCACAAATATCATAAAAACAAACGTAAAGCACTCTCCTATGGCAATTGCAGGAGCAGCGTTAATGAGAAAAGTTTTTAAGATTTTAAAACAGCAGGTTGATTATGCCGAATATGGTGGTGCACCGCTTTTAGGCGTTAAGGGTTGTGCCATCATAAGTCATGGTAAAAGTAATGCCAAGGCGATAAAAAATGCTATTTCTCAAGCTATTAATTTTGCAAATTCAAATGCAAACCATACTATAGAAGAGGAGCTTAGGAAATTTGAGCAATAAAATTTTTGCAAGTCTAAAATCCATAGGAGCTTATGCGCCTAAAAAAATTCTAAGCAATAAAGATTTAGAAAAGATGGTAGATACAAGCGATGAGTGGATAGTCCAGCGGACAGGCATAAAAGAACGAAGAATAGCTTTAGATGATGAACTTACAAGTGATTTGGGGGTAAAAGCTTCTAAACTTGCTATCAAAAGAGCAGGATTAAAAACACGCGATATAGATGCTGTCATTTGCGCGACTCTTACACCTGATTTTTTGTGTATGCCTGCAACTGCTTGTATTATAGCTTCAAAGCTTGGCATCAAAAACGTTTTGGCGTTTGACGTGAGCGCTGCTTGCAGCGGTTTTATATATATTTTATATCTTGCAAAGTCTCTCATTGAATCCGGAGTTCATAAAAATATTTTGATTGTAGGTGCAGAAAAATTAAGCAGCGTTTTAGACTACACCGACAGGAGTACATGTATACTTTTTGGAGATGGCGCCGGCGCTGCAATCATCGGAACAACAGAAAATAAAAAAGAGGCTATACTTGATATCCAAATAAGCGCTGATGGGGATTATGCACATCTTTTGATGACGCCGCGATCCAGAGCAACTTACCCAAAAGATGAGAAGATTTTGCAGTATTTGCAGATGGCAGGAAATGAAGTTTTCAAAGTAGCCGTTAAGACTCTTACAAATGATGTAGTTGAGATTTTGAGTAAAAATAATATGCGCTCTTCACAAATTGACCATTTTATTCCGCATCAAGCAAATTTGAGAATAATAAGTGCTGTTCGTGAAAAGCTTGATTTTCCTATCGAAAAAACCGTACTTACAGTGCACAAATACGGCAATACTTCTGCTGCTTCAATACCTATGGCTATGAATGAAGCCTATGAGGATAAGAAGATAAAAAGAGGTGATTTATTACTTTTAGATGCTTTTGGCGGAGGGTTTACCTGGGGGAGTTCGCTAATCTATTTTGGCGGCGAGTGAAAAACAGAAAAACTTACTATTTTTAAATTTTAGATATTTTAAAAATTAGTTATATTAAGACTGTTGGCTGCTAAAAAGAGTTGCGACGAATATTTCTAAAATCAAAATCACATTTTTTATCATTTCAGGCATGTGATGTCATAGCATTTGCCAAAAATTTTTTATAATAAAAAATTATGATATATAATGATTTTCACAAAGTAATTCATCGCAAACATTTACAATCATTCTTTCAATTCCTTTGCCTTTTGTTTTTCTTCTTACTATCACTTTGCCGATTTTTGATGTTTTATCTACATGCATACCGCCGCATGAAATTATAAAATCACCGCATTTCCAATCCCACGCATCTTCAATCCCGTTATGTTTAAAAGTTTCTATAGGCATATTTGCTTCTATTATTTGTGCAACTTCGGTATTTATATTTTCCATATCAATATCCGAAAATCTATCCTGTGAGGCAAAATCCAATCTTGCCGAGTCAGTAGTTATGCTGCATCCTTTTATATATTCGACTATATCGGGTCTATATTTTTTTGCAGCCATTAATGCCAAATGTATAGCGCTGTGATGGATTGTAGTTTTTATTCTATGCAAAATATCTATTTCAATTACGACTTTATCTCCCGCAAAAAATTTATTTGCATCTTGTGGATTCATCTTGTGGATTACCGGTGTATTTATCTGTATGAGTGGAAAGTCTTGTATTACAAGTGGTGTGCCAATACCTTTAAGTGTATCAAAAAACGGTATTTTGATACCATTTTTTATAACTACTCCCATATCCCCTATTTGTCCGCCGCCCTCTGGAAATGCAACCGTCCTGTCTGTTATGATGCCATTTTCACGCACAGCAGTAACTACTGCTTCACAATTTGCTAAATACATATTTTGATAATACAGTTTTTCAGTTATCATTTGCCGTTCTCCTTTGCCAAATATACGCCTGTAAGCACAATAAATATTCCTGCTATCTCTACCAAAGATAATATTTCAGAAAAAATAATAAATGAATAAATCGCTGCTATTGCCGGTTGAGTTAAAGTTACAACAGATGAAAGCGAAACATTTACTTTTCCCAAGCAAAATGACAATAATCCTTGACCAAAAATCTGCGAAACCAATGCTAATCCGATTAGCGGCAATAACTCTTTTATGGTACATGGAAAGTAAAACCCCTCCACGATATATGCAATTATTGCAAGGACTGCTAAAGAACCAAAAGCGCTGATTGTCATTATGACATTGCTTCCAACGCCATCTCTTAATTTATAAACACTTACAATAAAACCTGCGTAAAAAATAGATGTAAGAAGACTTAACGCATCTCCTTTGAAATTGTCCATACTTGGGTGAATTTTTCCTGATAACAGTACTATAACGCCAATTATAGTTATAGCTGTTCCAATAAAAAACAGTTTTGGAATTTTTTCTTTAAATATAAAATATGCTATAGGAATTACAGTAAATGGAGTTAAGTTTGCCAATAAATTAGCATTGGCGACTGTGGTGTATTGAAATGACATATTCCATAAAGCCAAATCAAGCGCTAAAAATACGCCCGCAAGCAAAATAACAAAAAACTCTTTTTTGCTAACTTTCGTTATTTTATTAAATGTAAAAGGCAATAAAAAAGGCAGAGAAAATAAAACTCTGTAAAAAGCAGTATTTATAGGTGGGAGTTCACTCATTTTAACAAAAATACCACCTGTAGCCAAAAAGCATATCGCCAGCAGCATGAGTAAAACATGGATTGTGCTGTTATCTCTTGTTGAGTGTTTAAAATTTATCAATCTCATTTTCCTTTTTTAACTAATGATATCAATATTTAATTCTGTTTTAGTCTCTTTATATTTAAAGCAGATAATTATTTTATTATTATTTTCTTGCAATGAACACATAGGAAATGATAGTTGATTTTCAGATATATTTATATTGTTGATTTCTTGTTCATTGCAAATGATATATATGTTGTCCATTGTAAGCAAATTGCAATCTTGAAAAAATATATTTATAGTGTCATTGGTTATATAATAGCCTGTGTATTTTACTTTTAGGTTGTTTTTTTCTACTTGTAATATAGAAGTTACAATAACGCGTGTATTATTGTCTATATCTTTTTTGATAATTGCTCTTGGACTTATTTTTACATCGTCTCCTATTGTTATACAGCCGTATAAACAAGCAAAGCCACCTATTTCAACACGATTTCCTACAGCAGGATGCCTTCTTTGTCCAGCCTTATTGTTTGCAATCTTGCCTGCACCAAGTATAACTTCTTGCAAGATATAGCAGTCATCACCTATGATTGCAGTTTCTCCAATAACTGTTCCCACTCCGTGATCCAAAACGAAATTTTTACCTATGATTGCTGCTGGATGAATTTCTATATTTGTCAAGATCTTTGAATATTCCGAAAGTTTTGTTGCTAAATCTATATGATTTTTTAAATAAAAATAGTGAGCTATTCTATATATAAGCACAGCTTTATAAGATAAACTACAATTTAATATTCTTAGCTTATCTCCTTTATAGCTTGGATCTTTTTTGGCATAACTATATAAATCCCCATAGGAGATTTTTAGTAGTTCGGTAATATTTAAATTTTTTATAGAAACACCGAACAATAAAATAATCTGTTCTATTTTATTATAAATTAATTCTTCGATACTAATTTTATTTATTGAATATTTTGTCATTGTTCTAGTTCTCAAGATAACTTCGCCCGCTATCAGGTGCAATAGTTACAATAATCTTTTCTTTATCTAATTCGCAAGCTTTTTTAAAAGCTGCTAAAATATTGGCTCCAGATGATATGCCAACAAAAAGCCCTTGTTTTTCGGATAAATATTTTCTTATCTGTTGTACTTCATCAAAATCAATATCTATCATCTCATCAATGATTGAAAAATCTACAAATGAGCCAACTTTTCCGACTGCGGTAGCCTGTATTTTATGCGGTATATAAACACCGTTTTTAATATCGCATCCTTTTGGCTGAACGCCAATGATTTTTACATTTACAATATTTTCTTTCAATCTTTTGCCAATTCCCATTATAGTTCCACCGCTGCCAATTGATGACACAAAATAATCTATCTTATTTTGTAACTTTTGGGTAATCTCCTGTCATGTTCCGCAATAATGTGCTTTGGGATTAGATAAATTTGCAAATTGATTTAAACAAATGTATTCAGGGTGTTCTTTTTGTAGTTCAATAGCTTTTTGGATATGGCAATCATTGCCCTTTCTATGGTCGACTAAAACTATTTGTGCTCCGTAAGCTTTTAGAGTTTTCATTTTTTCACTACTGAAGTGATCGGGGATAGTTAATATAAGTTTGTATCCTTTTATGGCAGCTCCTATAGCTAAACCTATTCCGGTATTACCGCCTGTGGGTTCAATAAGCGTCTTCCCTTTTTTAATCAAATTACTATCTTCAGCATCTTTTATCATTTGTAGCCCAACTCTTGATTTGATGCTTCCTCCAATATTAAATTCCTCTAATTTTACAAATACTTGTGCACCATTTTTAGTTAAACAGTTATTGATTTTAACTAACGGTGCATTTCCTATGGCGCTACTCGCATTATCAAATATTTTTTATACTCTATATATTTTTTCAAAAACACATTTTAATAAAGATGGCTTTTTGTTTGGCTAAAATTTATATATTATAGATTAAGATAAAGATAAATATAAGAAAATAAGTCAAGATTATCTTTATTGAAATGATTCCAATCTCGCACATGTTATAATACTTGCCATAAAGGATAGAAAAGATGCTAAAGATTCTGTTTTCACCAAGTGAAGATAAAAGTGTTACTTCTCCATATAAAAATATATTTAAAGATTCTTTGTGGGCTTGCGAAAAATTTCAAAATAGAAAAGAGTGTATAAGCATTTACAATAAAATTCTTTTCGACAAAAATGAAAAAGAGTTGCAAAAACTCTTTGGTCTTAAAAATAAAAAAGAGATAAATGAGTTTTTGCCTGTAGATTTTGCTGTATGCAAAACTCAAAAAGCTGTTTTAAGATACACGGGTGTTGCGTATGCTAATTTGGAATATGCCTCTTTGGATATAAATGCGCAAGAGTTTATAGATAAAAATGTGATGATTTTTTCAAATCTTTTCGGTCCTGTTTTAGCAGGTGATAAGGTGCCTTATTATAAATTAAAACAAGGCGAAAACTTAAGAGGGTTTGATACGGCTTTGCATTACAAAAAGGTTTTTTCTGATAAGATAGATGAGTGGATAGAAGAAGATTTTGTAGTTGATCTAAGAGCTGTCTTTTATGGGAAATTTTACTCTTTAAAAAAACCTCATGTCACAATAAAATTTTACAAAAACGGCAAGATTTTAAGCCATTTTGCAAAAGTTTACAGAGGAATTGTTTTGCGAGATTTAGCTGTGCATAAACCGCAGAATATATCTGATTTTGAGCAAATCAATTTCGAAAATCTGTATATAAAAGAGATAAAAAAGACTACTTTAAAGACTGAATACTCATTTGAAATAAAAGGCTAAAAGCACATTAGAGGATTTTATGTAGCGTAGTGGCATTTTTCATCCAATCTTCAAGCTCTTCCCATTGATTGTTTTCGACCATAATACGACATTTTTCAAGTTCTGCTTGAAAGATTTCTACGGCTTCTAAAAAATTTTCTCTGTTTTGTTTGAAAATATTACTCCACATGACAGGCGAGCTTTTGGCTACACGACTCATATCCCTAAAACCGCCGCCGGCTAATATCAAAATGCTTTTAGGATTTTCCTGACGCATAACGCTGTTGGCAAGCGCATAACTTAAAGCGTGAGGCATATGTGATATATAAGAAGCATGTTTGTCATGCTCTTTGGGGTCCATAAAAAATATTTTCATTCCTATGTGAGAAAATATCTGCACGGCACGCGTAAGATGAATATCTTCTATCTCTTTACCTTTACAGATAACCACTGTGCCGCCGTTATAAAGCGTGGCAAAGGCAGCGCTTGGACCGAACTTTTCAGTGCCTGTCATGGGGTGAGCCGGGATAAACTGTTTTTTTAAATTTTGTGGTGTTTTTTGTACTATCTGTTCTTTCGTGCTTCCCAAATCTATAATAGTAGTTTCACTTGAGATATCCGTTAGATTTTGCATAACTTTTATAATTGCATCTACAGGAATTGCTAAAAATATAACATCGCACTTTTTAATATCATCAAAATTTACTATCTCATGAACCAAATTTAGCTTTAGAGCCTCTTCGCAGTGTGCTATATTATTATCAAAACCAACTATTTTTTTGACAAGTTTTGTATTTTGCAAAGCCAGCCCCATAGAGCCTCCTATAAGCCCTAATCCGATAATGCCTATTAACATGTATGCCTCTTGATTTGATTATTAGTTTTAAAATGGTATTATACACATTTTGTTTGATAAAATTTTATCTTTAATGGAATGGATTGATGAAAAAAGTTTTACTCCCATTTATTTGTGCGGCTGTTTTGGCTAATGTGTCTATCGCAAAGACGATAGAAGCTGTAAAGTTTAACGGACTGGTTTATCTTTCTCAAGAGACGGCTATGGACATGATAGGACTACATCCGGGGCAGGAGATAGATATAGAAAAAGTAGACGAGGCTGTGCGTATTCTGTTTCGTCAACAATATTTTGATGACATTTGGATAGAAGAAGATAACGGTACTCTAATTATCAATGTGAAAGAAAAGCCTATTATTGCAAAAGTTGAATTCTCAGGCATAGGTGAAAATGATAAGGACTCTATAAATTCTTTTACAAATGTGAAAAAAGGTGAGATATACGACCAAACAAAGATAGAGTTTGCCAAAGAGCAATTGAAAAAATTCTATGAGCTAAAAGGTTTTTTCGACACTGTGGTTGATGTTGAAACAAACAGCTTGAACGATAAAAGTTTAGAGGTGAAGTTTTTAATCAACAGAGGTGAAAATATTATCATAAAAGATTTGGAAATTTACGGCTTAGATGAGTTGAAATACAGAGATTTTGAACCCTACATTTCAAATAAAGAGCGCGAGTTTATGGGATGGTTTTGGGGCAGAAATGACGGCAAGGTAAATCTTTTTGAGTTAGAATCCGATTCTGCTAAAATCAAAGACATATATTATAAATACGGTTATTTGGATGCAAATATAAGCTCTCCTTATTTGAGGGTCTATTTTGATAACTACAATGCTAAATTGCAGTATAGGGTAGAAGAGGGACAAAGATATAAAATAGGTAATATAACTATAGAAATACCAAGCGGATTTATAGATACGGACAAAATGCAACAATCGTTTTCTTTGCAAAACAAAGATACGTTTAATATATTAAAACTAAGACGAGATGTTAAGTATCTGGAAGATACGATAGCTGATAAAGGATATGCGTATGTAAAAGTTTATCCTGATATCAAAAAAGATGAGCAAAATCATATAGTAGACGTAATTTATAAAGTAGTTCCTGGAGATAAAGTATATATAAGAGATGTAAGAATCATGGGCAATAGTATGACGATAGACAGAGTTATACGACGTGACGTGTTTTTAGCGCCAAGAGACTTATATAGCAGAACAGACCTTGCGGAATCCAGAAATGCTCTTAGACGAACAAGTTATTTTGAAGATGTAACCATAAAAGAAGAGAGAGTTTCAAAAGATGAGGTGGATTTGATAGTAGACGTCAAAGAGAGGCAAACAGGAGCCATTGGTGGAGGTATAGGATACGGTTCATCGGATGGATTTTTGATCAATGCATATTTGTCGGAGACAAATGTGCTTGGAAGCGGAATAAGTGCGTCTGTGAATGTAGAAAGAACCGATAAGGAGCTTTCAGGGTCTATTTCGGCTACAAATCCGCGAATATTTGATTCTGTTTACAGTCTTGGAGGAAGCATTTATAGACGGGATTATGATTATTATGACTATGATGAGATTTCTACAGGTTTTTATGTAACTCTTGGAAGAAGGATAGGCAGATACGTGTCTGTTTCAGGAAGATACACATATGAGCAATCAGAACTTAGCGATTTGACCGAATCTTTAAAATATGACAAATCCGGACTTTTGGAAAAGTCAATAAAAAGCTCTGTCACACCAAGTATCTCTTATAATGATACAGATGATTATTATTTGCCGAGACGCGGAATAACTGCCAGTACATCGCTTGAGTTTGCAGGAGCAGGCGGAGATCAGAAATTTTTAAAGAGCATTAGTAGATTTGCAACATTTTACGGACTGGAAGATGCTATAGGATATGATTTGATTTTGCGCTATAAAGCACAGTTTGGGTGGATTAAAGAGAATGGTTATTTGCCATATAATGAAAAACTCTATCTTGGCGGTGTAGGTTCTTTAAGAGGTTTTGAGTCAAATTCTATTGCGCCGATGAATAGCAATGGTTCTTTGACAGGCGGTAAAATATCGTTTTTAAATTCTGTTGAGGCAAGTTTTCCTTTGGTAGATAGGATAAAAATGAGAGCTTCTTTGTTTTTTGATTATGGTATGATAGGCGAAAGCGGTTTTGATAAAAAAAGAGCAAGTGCGGGTATAGGCATAGAATGGATGTCTCCAATGGGTCCTATACAATTTGTATTTGCAAAACCTGTTATTAAAGAAGACGGTGATAGAACAAGCAGCTTTGAATTTACCATGGGAAGACAGTTTTAAAATACTAAGTTATCTTTTTTATAAGCTTTTTTGCAAAAGCAAAAGAGCTTATAAAACAATAGCAAAAGATTCCGGCTTATTTATATTTTTTATTGCTGATTTTACCAAGTAAGATGGTTTTGGATATATGACATGAAGGAAGTTGCCTTCAAGTTCAAACTTTATATCTTTAAAAACGCCGTTTGCGAAAAGCAGTTTTGCAAAAGAGAGTATAAATACAAGCCAATTTATCTCTTTAACAGACGGCAATAACTCTTTGTATTGGCGTATGTCGTTTTCGCTGACTTTTTTGTTGTGAAATTTGATTATTGTTGAAATGAGTACTTTATCTTTGTGTGTGAAGCCATAATTTAAACTGTTTAAAACAAAATACGCGCTATGCAGGTGTTCTTGATAAAATCCAAGCGATCTGCCCGTGCAAGCAAGCCGTGCTGCTGTGACAAGTGGATATAGAAAATCATCATTTAATTTGTGAAGCGGTTTTAATTTCAAGAAAAGCTCTTCAGAGGTTTTAATTATGAAACCCATTTCTTGCTTATCCGGCGAAAATCTTGTTTTTAAGCTCTCAAGACTTAAGTTGAAATTTTCAGGAAACTTGCCGCCGCTTGAACGCAAAATATCGCTTAGATAGACACCCTCTCTAATACCCACGCCGCTTGTTATTATCCTCTTGGCATCAAGTTTTTCTATGAGTTTGGCAAAAATAGCACAACCCTCGCGTATGGTATCGTATCTATCTTTTTTTATGCCTATCGATTTTAGATTTAAAACGCTCGAAGAGGCTATTTTGCGTATCAAATCAAGAGATGATTTTGTGCTGTACTCAAATCCGTGTATGGTAGAGAGCGGATAGTTGACTTTTGACATAAAAAGCTTTCCTAAAGCTCTTGTTGTACCGCCTATGCCAATTATTGTATTTGCGCAAAAATCTTTGTCAAGCAATGAGAGTTTTTTCAGTATAAACGTATTTACTTCATTGCCGAGTTTTTTATTATCAAAAAACAGCTCTTTTAAACGCACTGTTCCTATATCAAGCGAGATAGTTTTGATGATATTGCCGTTTTTAATTTTTACAAGTTCCGTTGAACCTCCGCCTATGTCTACGGTTATGGCATCATTTAGCTTAGGAAGCATATTTATAACTGCCAAGGCGCCGTAATATGCTTCTTTGTTGCCATCTATGATGCGCACTTTGATATCTAATCTTTTTTTTATTTCACCAATAAATACATTTGCATTAGGTGCATCTCTAACTGCCGAAGTAGCTACACAAATAATCTTTTTACATTGAAGATTTTTTGCTATTTGTGAGAAATCGCTCAAGGCATCAATTGCACGTTTGAGAGCAAAATCTTGTAATTGCCCACCGTTTTCATAAGCACCTTCGCCTATTCTCACGCGGCTTTTAACTTCTTTAACCAAATGAAAAGCAAAGCGTGAGCTTTTTTCATAAACTGCCATTCTGGCGGAGTTTGAACCTATATCTATTATAGCTGTGCGTTTAGCCATTACTCTCCGTCTTGAAGCTGCTCGAACTTGAATCTAAGCTCTTCAACACTCTCCACATTATCAGGGTCAGAGACTATGCATTCTACAGGGCATACCGCAATACATGAAGGTTCATCATAATATCCTATACACTCTGTACATGTATCCGGATCAATTATATAGATGGGGTCAGACTCTTCTATCGCGCCATTCGGACATTCGTCTCTGCAAGCATCACACGCTATGCACTCTTCCGTTATCATTAATGACATACTTAACCTCTTAGGATAAATTAAAGTCGTGTTATACCCTAAAACAACTTTAACAAAATTTAAAAATGTAATTTATAGATAAATCTTTATAGTTTAATATATTTTCTTACTTATTTATAATATGTAAATCAAATGAATAGCAAATGAAATACTATATTTTTTGAACATTGGGTATGAAAAGAGTTGCTACGGCTCCGCTTTTACCGTCTTTTCTATTTCTTAAAGATATAGATGCTCCCATAGCATCAGCTGCTCCTTTTGCCAAAAACAGTCCGAGTCCTGCTCCGCTTTTATTGCCAAATCGTCTAAATGGTGCAAAATAGTCCTTGCTCTCATCTATTCCATCTCCATCATCTATAACTTCTATGTAAAAGCCATTTTTGGAAGAGTGTGAAATTATAGTGATGCTGCTGCCATCTTTTGTAAATTTCAGTGCATTTTGAACAAAATTTTGCAAAATATGTATTAAAAGCGTAGGCTGAATAGTGATTTTGTAGCTTTTGGGACTAAATTTGGTTAAAATCTTTTCGTCTTTATTTGTGCTAAGTGCAAAAATTTTAAAATCTTCCACTTTTTCATTCAAGAACTTAATCAAATCTATCTTTTCACTCTCTTCAAACTGTGCTCCCTCTTGCCTGCCTATTTCGAGTACGGAATTTATCATTTTGTTCATTTCGTCAATTTTATCGTTACTTTTTTTTATCGTTTCAGCGTAAGCGTCAAAATCCCTTTTTCTTAAAAGTGTAACTTCATTTTTGGTTTTCATAACAGCAAGTGGAGTTTTAAGTTCATGTGCTATACCGATAAAAAGCTCTCTTTGGTATTTGATAAACGTCTGTATTCTATTGATAAGCTTATTTATGGCTTCTCCAAGCGAAGAAAATTCTTCAGGAAGAGATGAAGTGTCTATGGGTTTCAAAAAATTTTCATTCATATCAGACAGTTTATAATTGAGTGTTTTTATAGGCACTAAAAGTATACGTGATAGCAAAAATGCGTGAAAAATAACTAAAAAAATTGCCGAACAATTAATAATCATTACACTAAAAAGAATCTCTCTTAAAACTATATTTGTATGCGTTATATCGTAGGTTAATTTTAAAAAAACGGAGTCATTTTTGTCATATGGATACAGTACCGATAAAAAGTCTCTTCCATCTTTACTTTGTGTTTCAAATATCGTCTCTTGCTGACCCTCTTTTTTCTCAACGAATTCTAATCTGCCTTCGTGTCCGCTTTGACTTTGAAATACTATCTCTTTTTCATGTTTGATGGCTTCGATTCCATACTCATCTATAATACCTGTAACCTCTTTTGTGAGCGAACCTGTTAAATTGTGATGTATAGAGACTTTTATATAGGTATAAAGAATTATAGAAAATATTATAATTAGTGCCGCAGAAGACGGCACTAATTGTGTGATAAATTTAACCCTTATGCTTTTTTGGGAAAGCAAAATCGATAACCGCGTCTTCTTACTGTTTCTATAGTTGATATACCAAGAGGTTTATCCATTTTTTGACGAATTTGATTGATAGCTACCTCTATCACATTTGGAGTTACCAATTCAGGTTCTTCCCAAATGGCATCCAACAACTGCTCTTTTGATACTATTTGATCAGAATGGCGTGCCAAATGAGTTAAAACTTCAAACGGTTTACCTTTTAATTCAATGTCTGTGCCCTTGTAAATAATCTTCTCTTCATCAGGGTCTATAGTCAAATCATCTATTTTGATAACGTTTGTGCCGCCAAATCTTAGTCTTGCTTCAATTCTTGCAACCAAAACATCAAAATTAAAAGGTTTTTTAATATAGTCATCCGCACCGGCTTTAAGAGCTTTTACTTCACTGTCTTTGTCATCTTTTGCAGATAAGATGATAACTGCTGTTTTAGATGTTTTTTGTTTTATTACATTTACCAAATCAATTCCATCGCCATCAGGCAGCATCCAATCTGCCAAAACCAAATCATAATTTCTAATGCCGATAAAGTATTCGGCGTCCTTGAAGTTTTCTGATGTATCGGTTTGATAACCAAACTCTTGAAGACCTTCTGAAATGGTCTTATTCAGGGTTACTTCATCTTCAACAATCAATATTCGCATTGTTTGTATTCCTTGCTAAAAAAAGTTTAAGCGTGATTATAGCACTTTTTTAGAAATTTTTAAAGTTTTTTTTAGAAATTTTTAAAAAAATTTATCTATCTGTGCTCCCACAAGCCTATTTTCAAGGATTGAGGGCTTTAGTATTTTTAGATAAACTCTGCATATCCTTGGAGATATCTTTGCGATTTTTTTACTTATATATACTAAAGCTTCCTCTATAGTAAAAAAATTTTTACTTTGCAGGCTGTTTTTTATAATATCACATATAAGCACGTAATCTATCAGCGATTTTTTGCTGTATTTTATCTCCACTCTTGCTTCGACTTCAACTTTTTGAGGTATCTTTCGCTCTTTTTCAAGCAATCCTATGATAGCTTCAAATTCGAACCCTTCAACCAAAAGTGTTATTTTTTCAGACAACTTTGCTTTCCTCTTTTTTGATAAGTCTGATAATGTTTGGGATATGCTTGTAAAATATTATAAATACTATAAAAACAAGCGGTGTAAAGCTGTTCACTTCAGGGATTGTTCCATCTATCAAAATAACAGAAATAATCAATGCTGCAACTGCCAAAAGTGAAGCAACAGAAGAGATTTTTAAAATCCTGCCGGCAATAAACCAGACGACTATAGCTATTAATGTTTCTTTCGGCAGTAAAAACATCATCACGCCAGCACCGGTAGCAACCCCTTTGCCGCCTTCAAATTTAAGATACGGACTAAAGCAGTGTCCTGCTATTGCCATGATAGCGATTAACCACAAAACATTTGTATCAAATTCAAGCAATTTTCCTAAAATAAGCATGAAAACGCCCTTGAGTGCATCTAATACTACTGTTGCAATGGCAAGTTTTTTTGCCAAAGAGGGGTTTTTTTCTTTTACTACTCTTAGCACATTTGTGGCTCCTATGCTTTGGCTTCCGGCGTCTTTTAGATTAACATCAGCAAATTTTTTTGCTAAAATCAAGCCAAATGGAATGCCACCCACAAAAAAGCTTATAATGTAAAATATGAAATGTATATTTGTAACAAGTCCTGCTAAAATATCAAATATCGGCATGAAAGTCCTTTTTTAAAGTGTATCTGAAGTTGGATATTTTATCAAAAAAGAGTTATAAAAAGCTTTTAGCGCTAATTTGTAATTAGCAAATTGTGAAACTCCAACCTTTGGATTACAGTTTATAATGTTAAAAAATTATAAGGAGTAAGCGGTGTTTGGAAAGGAACAACAAAGAGAAATAAATCGCAAATTGAAAATATTAAAAGAGGCAGAAAAGTGCAATAATATCTCCTTCGCATGCAGGCATTATGGTATCTCAAGAGTTACTTTTTATAGATGGCAAAGACACTACAGGCAGTGCGGGGACAAGGGTTTGATAAACTCAAAGCCTTGTCCCCAAAATATTAAAATACGAGTTTGTGCCGAAACAGAAAAGCAAATTATATTTTTAAGAAAAACTTTTCTTTTCGGTCCCATGAGCATATCTTGGTATCTTGATAAATATTTTAACATTAAAGTGTCTCAAAACGGCGTACGCGGAGTGCTGTTGAGGCACAACATGAACATACTGCCTAAATATATAACCAGACACAGTCAAAGAGTATTTAGACGATATGAAAAAGAAACTCCCGGACATCATGTACAAGTTGATGTTAAATTTCTCTTTTTCCAAAATAAATACAATGAAAAAATTAAAAAGTTTTAATACACAGCCATTGATGATTGTACGCGGATTAGAGCACTTAAAATATATGATAAGCATACACAGAATAACGCTATTGATTTCATAAATTATGTTGTTGAAAAATTTCCTTTTCGCATTAATGTTATTCGCACTGATAGCGGGCATGAGTTTCAAACAAAATTTGATTTATATGTTCAGGACTTAGGAATGGAACATGTTTATATTAAACCAGGCACGCCTCGCTTAAATGGTAAAGTAGAACGTTCACATTTAACGGATAAAAGAGAGTTTTATCAACTTTTGGAGTATAAAAACGATGTTGATATTGAAGAAAAACTTAAAGAGTGGGAAAATTTCTATAACTTTTACAGACCTCACAGAAGCCTGCAAGGTAAGACCCCTTATCAAGCGCTAATGGATAAAGTTGCTTTAATAAAATATGTGTAATAATCACAAAATTTTTCAGTTATAAACTGTAATCCAAAGGTTGGAGTTTCACAATTCTTCAAAAATTAATTAATGTATTGACGAATCACGATAAGTATAAAAAAAGAAGCATAAAAACCACTTATGGCGAAGACAATCCTGATAAAACTTTTTATATCATAAGAATACCTCAAGATACCGTAGGACTATTTTCAATTATATTAACAAACTTAACACATATTACTTATGCTGTTAAAAACGGATATATTCCTGTAGTTGATTTAAAAAATATCAAAAATCTATATTCAGATGGTAAAAGTAATGCGTGGGAGCTTTTTTTCGAACAGCCAATGGGATATGATTTGGATGATATAGCTGCAAGCAAAAATATTATTTTAAGTAGTTTGGAGCGTATACATGAAACTTACTCAATGAATGTTAATGAAATATATTATAATCAGTACAAAGATAAGTTTCTTGTCTTTAAAGATATCTATAAGAAATATATTAAAGCCAACCAAAGTTCACTAGAGTATATTCAAACGGATTTTAACGCTGTATTTCAACATGGAAGAAGAGTGCTCGGCGTTTTATGCAGGGGTACGGACTATACTTTGAAAAAACCAAAAGGTCACCCAATTCAGCCTGAAACAATAGATATAATTAAAAAAGCAAAAGAAATTATAAAAAAATACAATTGTTCACATATATATTTAGCTACGGAAGACGAGAGTGTATATGAACTTTTCAAATCATACTTTAGAGATATACTATTAACAAACAGACAAAAGCGTTTTACTAACGAAGAACTTAAAGATGTCAGATATCTTGCTCAAATTAACCGTGACAGAGAAGATGATAAATACTTGACTGCGCTTGAATATCTGTCTTCGATAAATATACTCTCAAAATGTAATTGCTTTATGGGAGGCAGAACTTCCGGTACAGCAGGAGTGTATTTTATGAGTGATGGTTTTGAATATGATTATACTTGGGATATAGGGGTGTATCAATAGCTTTGTTTGCATAAAAAATCAATTGTCTGTAAAAATAATATCGCTTTTTAAATTGCTGCCAAAATAAAACAGCAAGTGATTATCTCTCTTTTGTCATAAGCTTGGAATTCACAACATGAAGCGTTCATAATCCTCCTCCTTTCGTCAGTGTAGCAAGTCCAATTATGAATGAAGTACGATAAATAAAAACTATGGATTGTTGTGTTGCGCTTACAACAACGGAGCATGACATTTATCCATACAAAAAGCAATAAGAGATATATCCAACATTTTAATTGACCTTTACATCTATTTGTCTTTATCAGATTTGCACGCATGATATAATACCAAAAACCACAAGGGAAATTCATGATATATGATTTTAAAAAAACTACACCGCAAATAGGCAAAAATGTTTTTATGGCAAAAAGCGCTGATGTCATCGGAGATGTCAAGATAGGAGATGACAGTTCCATATGGTTTAAGACCGTGATAAGAGGCGATGTGCACAATATCCGCATAGGAGAACGTACAAGCATACAAGACGGCAGTATTATACATGTTACGCACTATAAACTTGACGATAAAAGCGACGGATATCCCACCATCATCGGTGATGACGTAACTGTCGGACATGGAGTGATATTGCATGGCTGTACAATCGAAAATGCCTGCCTTATCGGTATGGGAGCCGTAATATTGGATGGTGCAAACATAGGCAAAGAGTCGATAGTCGGCGCGGGGTCTTTAGTTACGCAGGGGAAAAGTTTCCCGGCACGGTCTCTTATAATAGGCTCTCCTGCCCGCGCGGTGAGAACGCTGAACAATGAAGAGGTAAAAGAGTTGTATGCTTCTGCGGCGCGTTATGTAAAATTTAAAGATGAGTATTTGAAGTAAAAATAAATTTTATTTTGTAAATTCAAGCAACAATAAAACCCAATGATAGGGATATTCTCATCGCTTATTATTATTTTAATTCGGCAGAGAGTTTTTGTTGTGATACGACTTTGGGCATAAACTCATGAATGTTTCAAGAATGGATTTGCTGTAATCGTTTACTGATTTTTATTTTTTATAGCGGCATTCATAACGATGAGCGTAAGCCACTTCGAAAGCCTCTTTTTGACATATGAGCAAAGAAAGTGTTTTAAAAAATAGTCCGTTTCGAAAAGCAGCATATTTGTCCGTATGTTATTTTTGAGATGAAAGAGATATGATAGATTGCCGCGTCATGCTTCGCACTCTTCGCAATGACAAAAGAGGTGAATATTAATTTCGATAGAATAACTTTTAATACTTTATTGTAATCTTCCGCCATTGCTGTATCGATTTCATTAGCTACAATTACGTAAAAGAATTGATTAAATACAATGATAAAAAAACCATCCCATTCTGTCATTATAAGCGAAATACGACACTACAATTTAAAGACGATCGTTCCTTGTCATTGCAAGGAGCGTTAGCGACGCGGCAATTCAGTAATACGAAGTGTTTGCAATCAATCACAATTCCTCCTCCGTTATTGTGGCATTTTCATCCGTCATTGCGAGGAACGAAGTGACGAAGCAATCCAGCCACATTTTTTCTCTGTCATTGTAAGTACGTCAATCCATATGTGCTACAAACAAAGAATAATTTTTATTCTCTCAAAATATTAAACTCTTCGTATTTTTAAGACTGCTACACTGTGCTTATAACGCTGGATTGCCACGCCGCAAGCGGCTCGCAATGACGGAGCATGAAATGAAAGGGTATGTTTTGTTCGAAATGAGTCTTGTGTGCGATATGAGTTTGGCAAAAATTTCTGTCAGCTCTGCTTTCAAAGCGTTTTTAGCCGCGGCTACAAGTTCAACAAACTCTTTGTGCGTTTTGTCCATCTGTTCAACTCCAAGCTCAAAGTCTTTTCGCCATTCCATCATCAACCTTTTCTATTTTTACGTAGATATGCAAAATTCGTTCCTCTTTAAAATATAAAATTTTAAGTCCTTATTGGTTAAAATTCACCTCTTACTTGCTTTTAAAAGGACTTACTACTATGCGAGGCTACAAAGTATTTGCAGGAACAGCCAATGTTGAATTTGCCAAACAGGTGGCAAAAAACCTCTCTCTCCCGCTCTCCGACGCGCAGGTTCATACTTTCAGCGATGGCGAGATAAGCGTTCAAATCAGCGAAAGCGTACGCGGAAAAGATATATTTATCATACAATCTACCTGTTCTCCCGCAAACAACAATCTCATGGAACTTCTTATACT
>JAIROK010000129.1 GCA_031257555.1 Campylobacteraceae bacterium
GCCTCTTTGTCAAAATATATCACTTCGTCAATGACATGCCCTTTTGGTATAAAATCTGCAAATCCCGGATGCACAAGCCATGAAATTTTAGCGTTTTTAAAATGAGAACGAAGCGCGGCGGCTGAAGGCAAAGTGTGCAAAATATCGCCTAAAGAGCTCATTTTGATGATTAAGATATTTTTGTATTTCATATATATTTTCATACGCCTATTTAAATTGTCAAATTCTAACAAAAACTTCTTAAAAAAGCTTGCTAATGCGACAATTTTCTTATACAATAACGAAAATAAAATGAACATGGGAGCTTTATGAAAGGTATTATATTAGCAGGCGGAAGCGGGACGAGGCTTTATCCTATCACAAAAGGTATCAGTAAGCAATTAATCCCCGTATATGATAAACCTATGATATATTATCCGCTCTCCGTGCTTATGTTGGCTGGGATACGCGAGATTTTGATTATATCCGACCCCGAAAACCTGCCGCTTTATCAAAAGCTTTTAAAAAACGGCGCAGAGCTTGGTATGAAATTTCAATACAAAATCCAGCCAAATCCCAACGGAATTGCCGAAGCTTTTATTTTAGGAGAAGAGTTTATCGGCGATGACGATGTTTGTCTTATCTTGGGCGACAATCTCTTTTTTGGACATGCTTTCACCGATTTGCTCGCTGAAGCTGTGAATTCTCTGCATCAAGATAAAAAAGCTACAATTTTCGGCTACTATGTGAATGACCCCGAGAGATACGGCGTTGTTGAATTTAATGAAAAAAATGAAGCGATAAGTATAGAAGAGAAACCAAAAAATCCCAAAAGTTTTTATGCTGTTTCGGGGCTTTATTTTTATCCCAACAGTGTTGTAAATATAGCAAAAAGCTTAACTCCAAGTGCGCGCAAAGAGCTTGAAATCACGGATGTAAACAAAATATACCTGCGCCAAAAACTTTTAAATGTCAAGCTTATGGGCAGAGGATATGCATGGCTTGATACTGGTACTCATGAAAGCCTTTTGCAAGCGTCGCATTTTATATATACAATCGAACAGCGTCAAGGGTTGAAAATCGCATGCATTGAAGAGATAGCTTATAAAATGGGTTTTATAGACAAGGAACAGCTCATAAAATTAGCGCGCGAACTTTTAAAAAATCAATACGGCGCATATTTGATGTCAATTGCAAATGAGAATTGAAATGGAATTTGAGAGATTAGGCATAAAAGATGTGATTTTGTGCAAACCTATCGTTCATAAAGATGACAGGGGTTATTTTGTTGAAACATTCAGGCAGGATTTACTGGATAAATTTTTAGGTTTTAAGATAAACTTTGTTCAGGATAATGAAAGCCGTTCCTCTTTTGGCGTTTTGAGAGGTTTGCATTATCAACTTCCGCCGTTTGCGCAGAGCAAATTGGTACGCGTCATTGAAGGCGAGGTACTGGATGTTGCCGTAGATATAAGAAAAGGCTCTCCCACATTCGGCTCGCATGTCAGCGTGCTTTTAAACTCGGAAAATAAATATCAACTTTTTATCCCAAGAGGTTTCGCGCACGGCTTTGCCGTGTTGAGTAAAACCGCAATTTTTGCATACAAAGTGGACAATTACTACTCAAAAGAGTGCGATAAAGGTATATTTTACGACGACTTTGGCATAGATTGGAGACTGGACGAAACAAAACGCGTTCTCTCATTTAAAGATTTAAATCAGCCGAACTTTTCAAAGACAAAAGAGTTATTTGAGTTTGGAGTGAGCTGCTATGCTTAATATTTTAGTTACTGGCGCCGATGGTCAGCTTGGCAATTCTATCAAACGGTACAAAGACATATACCCTGACTACAATTTTATATTCGCAAACCAAAGTGCTCTTGATATAACAAAAAATGATATTTTATATGATTTTATAAAACAAAACAGTATAAATGCCCTTATAAACTGCGCCGCATATACGGCTGTAGATGCGGCTGAAAATGATGAAGCAAAGGCTCGTTTGATAAATCATAATGGTGTTTTAAACTTGGCGCTCGCAGCCAAAGAGACGGGGATAAAATTTGTACATATCTCAACGGATTATGTATTTGAGGGCAGAAACTATAAACCGTATACCGAAACAGACGGCACAAATCCTTTATCTGTTTACGGAAAGACAAAGTTGGCGGGCGAAAATGCCCTTAAAAACAGCTCTCTTAAAAACTCTATCATTATTCGCACATCGTGGCTCTATTCGGAATTTGGCAAAAATTTTTTAAAAACCATGTTGAATTTAGCAAAAACAAAAAATGTTCTTAAAGTCGTAAACGACCAAATAGGAACTCCTACTTATGCACCCGATTTGGCGCGCGCTGTTTTGGAGATTTTGCCGCTTGTGCAAAATAATGAAACGCAAATCTACCACTACTCAAACGAAGGAGTTGCAAGTTGGTATGATTTTGCATGGACGATAATGAAAGAGGCGGATTTACCATGCAAAATAGAGCCCGTAAATTCCGGCGAATACAAAACGGCGGCGCAAAGACCATTTTTCAGCCTGCTTGACAAGACAAAGATTAAGAATGAATATGGTATAAATATCCCCCATTGGAGAGACAGCCTTGATGTGTGTTTGAGAAACTTGGGGATAAAAAATTGAAAACTATTTTGCTTACAGGATGTGCCGGTTTTATCGGTTCGAATTTTGTGCCTTACTTTTTAGATAAATACAAAGAGTACCGCGTTATCAATTTAGACGCGCTTACGTATGCGGGAAATTTGGAAAATCTTGACGATGTAAAAGAAAATGAAAGGCACATTTTTATCAAAGGACACATAGAAGACAGGAAATTGGCGGATAAGCTTTTTGCTTCATATGATATAACAGGAGTAATACATTTTGCGGCAGAAAGCCATGTGGACAACTCCATAAAAAATCCGGAAGTTTTTATCCAAACAAATATAGCAGGAACTTTCACGCTATTAGACGCAGCATATAAAGCATGGATGGAAAAGCCGTTTGTTTACAAAAAAGGGTGCGAAGGATACAGGTTTCATCATATTTCAACAGATGAAGTTTACGGCACTTTGGGAGAAAAAGGACTTTTTAGCGAAAACACGCCTTATGCGCCAAATTCTCCGTATTCGGCAAGCAAAGCCGCGAGCGATTTTTTAGTCAGAAGTTATCACCACACTTATGGATTAGATACGGTTATCACAAACTGTTCTAATAATTACGGTCCAAAACAACATAATGAAAAACTTATACCAAACTCTATCAAATGCGCGCTTGAAGGTAAAAAAATAGGCATTTACGGAGACGGCAAAAATATCCGCGACTGGCTTTATGTAGAAGATCATTGCACCGGTATAGATATCGCTTTTCATAAAGGAAAAAGCGGACAAACTTATAATATAGGCGGACGAAACGAGCGTGACAACAACTATATAGTCAATAAAATCTGCGAAATATTAGACCGTGAATACCCAAAAGCCAAAGGAAGCTACAAAGAGCAGATAACTTTCATAGAAGACAGAGCCGGACACGATAGACGTTATGCGATAGACGCTTCCAAAATCGAAACCAAACTTGGCTGGAGGGCAGCTGAAAACTTCGAAAGCGGCATAGAAAAAACAGTAAAATGGTATTTAAAAAAATTTATTAAGGATAGCAAATGATAAAAAAATGTCTCTTCCCGGCGGCGGGATACGGAACAAGATTTCTGCCTGCCACAAAGTCCCTGCCAAAAGAGATGCTGCCCATCATCACAAAACCATTGATACATTATGGCGTGGAGGAGGCTATGGAAGCCGGTATCCGCAATATGGCTATAGTAACGGGGCGCGGCAAAAGAGCGCTTGAGGATTATTTTGACATAAGCTACGAACTTGAACATCAGATAAAAGGCTCATCCAAAGAGCCGCTTTTAAAAGAGATTAGACATATTCAAAACTCATGCGTTTTTACATATATCAGGCAAAAAGAGATGAAAGGGCTTGGAGATGCGATACTAAAGGGTGAGCCGCTGATAGGACAAGAGCCGTTTGCCGTTATACTTGCCGACGATTTGTGCGTAAATGATAATGAGGGCGTTATAAAACAGATGACAAAAGTTTACAACAAATATAAATGTTCCGTCGTAGCCATCATGGAAGTACCGCAAAATGAAACGCACAAGTATGGTATCGTCAAACCTTATGAGCAAGAGGGTAATATCATCAAAATAGCCGATATGGTTGAAAAACCCGTAGATGCGCCTTCAAATCTGGCAATCATCGGACGGTATATTTTAACGCCTGACATATTTGATATCCTGCGCTCCATAAAAGCAGGCGTTAACGGTGAACTTCAAATAACCGACGCTTTAAAAATACAAGCAAGCGAGGGCAGAGTTTTGGGGTATAAATTTGACGGTATAAGGTTTGACTGCGGCAGTATAGAGGGTTTTGTAAAAGCGACAAATTACATGTATAAGAAATTATAATCTGAAAAATTTCAATTGCTGTTACAAGTATGTTAATATTTACCGTTAGAATGCAGTATTTTTTAAAAAGGTTTTAAAATGACTATTAGAGATATTCAAAGATTTTCAGAAATTCGCTACCAAGCAAGAGCATATTTGTGCTATCTGTTTACAAGAAATATTCACAATCATATGCCCTCGCCCCAACTTGAAAATATATTGGTTCAGCTTGACAAAATAGCACATGAAGTTGACAACTTTGAAGCTTTATACGTGCTTGATACAAAAGGTGACCAAATCATCGACAATATCTCTAAAAACCCCAAATTTGTCATGGGCAAAGGCGCAAACAGAAGCAACAAAGCTTACTACTACCGCACCGTCAAAGAGAAAAGATGCGTTTTAACAGACCCCTACCCTTCAAGCTTGACAAACAACCTCACCATAACGGCAGGCTTTCCCGTATATAATGACAAAAACGAACTTTGCTATGTAGTTTGTATAGATATTTCACTTGAAGACATTTTGAAGATTTCAAATATAAGCAGATTAGATAATTTTTTCGGACATTTTTCAAAAATCATCTATACACTATTTGCCATAGCCTTGCTTTTGGTATCTTCGGTAGTATTTTTTAACGGTATAGAAAACTTTCTTTTAAACGGTTTTAATTTAGCTGCCATCAATATAGAAGAGATGTTTAAAGCTACCATACTTTTGACGCTTTCTCTTGCTATTTTTGACTTGGTTAAAACCATTTTTGAAGAAGAGGTGTTAGGACACAGCAAAAAGGTTAAAAACGGCGGCATACATAAGACAATGGTAAGATTTTTAGGTTCGATAGTCATAGCTTTAGCAATTGAGGCTTTAATGCTTGTATTTAAATTCGCTGCCAAAGAGGAAACTGCCAATATCATATATGCCGTTTATCTGCTCGGCGGAGTAACGCTGCTTTTGGTGGGATTATCCGTATACTTATATCTTGTAAATGCAAAAAAGAAAAGACAATGATTGCTATTATTGACTATAGTATGGGAAATTTGCAAAGCGTGATAAATGCCATCGAAAAAGTGGGAAAAAAAGCCGTTTTGGTTAAAGAGCCAAAAGAACTTGGAAAGTATCAAAAAGCGATTTTGCCCGGCGTTGGCGCATTTGGCGACGCAATGAAGTTTTTAAATCAAAGCGGTATGAATGAAGCAGTAAAAGAGTTCGCAAGCAGCGGCAAAGCGTTACTTGGTATCTGTCTTGGCATGCAACTGCTGTTTGAAAAAAGTTTGGAATTTGGAGAGCATAAAGGGCTTGGACTGATAGAAGGAGAGGTTGTTATGTTTGATAAAAACAGATTTGATAACCACCTAAAAGTACCGCATGTCGGTTGGAATTCTTTAAAGATAAGACAAGAAAATCCTCTTTTAAAAGAGATAAAAGATGGTACATATTTATACTTTGTGCATAGTTTTCATGTAAAAACAGATGATAAATATGTCAGTGCCGTTACACATTATGGATATGATTTTCCAAGTGTTGTCAAAAAAAATAATATTTTTGGCTTTCAACCGCACCCTGAAAAGTCTCATGAAAATGGGCTTAAAATATATAAAAACTTTATGGAAATTTGATATGGATATACTACCTGCTATTGATTTAAAAGACGGATTAGCCGTAAGGCTTAGCAAAGGCTTGATGCAAAGCGCGAAAATCTACTCTCATGCCCCATGGGAACTTGCAGACGAGTTTGAAAAAGCGGGAGCAAAATGGCTTCATCTTGTGGATTTGAACGGTGCATTTGCGGGGGAGCCTAAAAATTTGGAAGTGATAAAAAAGATAAGAGATAAAACAAATTTACAAATAGAGCTTGGCGGCGGCATAAGAGATGAAGAGAGCATAAAAAAATATATTGATATGGGTATAAATAGAGTGATTTTAGGCTCAATCGCTCTGAAAAATCCAAAATTTGTAGAAGATATGAGTAAAAAATATCGCGTTGCCGTGGGAATCGATGCAATTGACGGTTTTGTAGCCGTCGAAGGGTGGGCGCAGACTTCAAATATCAAAGCGTCCGTTTTGGCGCAAAAATTTGCAAATGTCGGTGTCGGCGCCATTATCTGCACCGACGTAAGCAAAGACGGTATGCTCTCCGGCGTAAATGTGGAGTTTACGCTTGAGATTGCAAATGCCTCTAAGCTTCCTACTATAGCAAGCGGCGGCGTAAAAGATATGAGCGATATAGAAGCGCTTTTAAAAACCAAAAAAATAGACGGCGTTATCGTCGGCAAAGCGTATTACGAAGGAACGATAGATTTAAAAGAGGCAATTTCACGCCTGATGTAAAGAGTATTCA
>JAIROK010000060.1 GCA_031257555.1 Campylobacteraceae bacterium
CCAAAACTTGTCCACTCATGCGACAGTTTTGAGTTGGCGTTTGAGATAAATAAAAGATTAAAAGATGAAAGCATGGATATCCTGCTTCAAATAAACAGCGCGAAAGAGGATACGAAAGCTGGAGTTATGCCGGAATTAGCTATCAAGATTTATGAAAAGATTTTAGAAAAATGTCCAAAACTAAATCTAAAAGGCGTCATGAGCATAGGCGCGCATACGGACGATATCGGCGCGATACAAAAAAGTTTTGAAACTACAAGAGAGATTTACGAACTTGCTGTGCCTTTTGGCGCAAAATACTGCTCTATGGGAATGAGCGGCGATTTTGAACTTGCAATAAAATGCGGCTCAAACATGCTAAGACTTGGGACGATTTTATTTAAATAGTAAAGGCATATGTTTTTATTATTTGTAATTATTTTAGTGCAATATATATCAAAATAAAGACGCTTAGATAATATCCGAATATATTCTGCTTCATATCGCTTTGTTATAAAATCTTTATAATATTTATTATTTTTATACTTCTTTTTCATTTTAATTTTATAATATTTTTATTCTTTTAATATATTTATATATAAATAATATTTACTTAAAATACATTATTTTTTTAAAAAATTGTACACAATTTGTATTTTATAAAGTTTATATTAATAAAAAATAATATAGAATAATGAGTTTTAGTTTTATGCGAGAAACCGACGACAAAATAAAGAGATTTACATAGCATTTTTGCATTGCAGAACTCCTAATTAATTGTGTATAAATGAATTTAAATCTGTAAAAAGTTATTTTGTTGTTCGGTTTTTTCGCCTTTAACCATAAAGGTCAACACAATTTATCTCTCAAATAAGACATGAGCTATCGTAGATTGTAAAAACTTATAATAATTGTTGCAATACCTCTTTTACAATTAGCAATGTAAAAAATTCAATAACCAAAAGCGCTGTCAAAAGAAGTAATTTTTTAGAGTAGATTATGCTAAAAAATCTTCTAAAACCAAATGCTCTTATAGTTAAGATAAATAGAAAAAATCCGCCGAGCGAATTGGCAAGCGATAGTCCTATCACGCCAAATGGGTATACAAGTATAAAAGAAAATATAATTCCAATGCCAAGCGATATGGCTGAAATTATCGCAGCTTCTTTTTGTCTTTGCTGCGCAAAAAGCCAAAGTGAAAACATACGGGATAAACCAAAAGGGATAAGTCCTATCAGATACATTGATAAGACTTTAGCGCATATTATCGTATCTTGCGCGTTAAATGAGCCTCGCTCAAATAGGATTTTTATTATTGGTTCAGAAAGTAAAATGCCGCCAAGTGCAGAAGCAGATAACAAAAATGTCAAAAACCAAAACCCTTTTGTCAAAAGTTTCACTGCTTCATTTTCATCATTTTTTTTGATAAGTTTGGTTATGCGCGGGAAAATGCCGATAGATAAAGCTATAGCAAAAAGTGCCAATGGCAGTTGAAAAATTCTATTTGCATAATATAGATAACTGATACTGCCGGCAGCCAAAAAACTGGCAAGCCAAGTATCTATAAAAGCAGATAATTGAACAGTACTTCCGCCAAGAACAGAATGAAAAAAGTTTTTGTAAAAAGTTTTGCGCTCCAAATCGTTTTGTTTGTGTGTTTTTCTATATTTTACTGTTGCAAATACCAAAGGCAAAAGCCTTGTTTTTTTTATGGCGTATATATGAACCAAAACTTGTAAAAATCCGCCTATTATAACGCCAAAACTTAGATAATAAACGCTGTTTTGCGGCTCTGAGGGTTTGCTTAAAAGAAGAGATACTATCATGGATATATTAAGAAGTGCGGTAGAAAATGCAGTGGTGGCAAAATGAGAGCGATACTGCAAAAGCGAAGCTATGAAAGTTACTATGTATATGAGCGCTAAGTAAAAAAAGTTTATGCTAACCAAAGGTGCAGTTTGTAAAATCTGCTCATCACTAAAGCCATAAGCAAATATTTTTGTTATAAATGGGCTGAATATCACAACAAGAGTTGTTAAAAAAGCTATAAAAATAAAAAATCTTATAAATATATGCAGGGCAAAAATACCTTTTGTGCGTGATTTTGTAAATGCAGGCAAAAAAGCTTGTGTGAATGCACCTTCGGCAAATATCCTGCGAAATAAATTTGGTAGTTTGAAAGCTACAAAAAACATATCACTATAGATGTTTGCACCAAGCACTGAAGCTGTAAGCAGGTCTCGTATAAAACCAAATATTCGTGATACTAAAATGCCAAAACTATTGGTAAAAAATGCGCGAAAAATCATAAATAAAAATCTTTTGTTTTTAGTTTTAATTTGTAAGTATATCAAAAATCGTTGCTAAAACATCATAGCATTTAAGTGTACTTAATAAAGTTTATATTAATATATTATTTTTAATTATTATGCTAAGGGGATATTTTTAAATGGCAATATTATCTGAAAACAAAAATAAAAATAACAAAAGCAGTATTAAACTTGCGAGCGGGGTATTAAAATATCTCTCAATAGATGAAAGCGTGGGCAAAGATGATATCAAAGCTTTGCATGTAGAGGTTAAAAAATCTACACATAAAAAATCATGCATAACAGCCGAACAAGTGTGTGTAAATGAACATTATGGCGAAATAATCGGCGGAGATGTTGAAATAAATTATTTAAAAGGAGGCAAAGTAACAGCTAATACTGCTATTATAGATACATTGCAAAGTGGAAATGTAACAGCAAATTATGTACATATCAACAATCTTGGTTCCAATAATAAAATCGTATCCACCAATACAATTGAGATAAATAAGATAGAAGGCAGGAAAAATACTCTTGTAGTAAAACCCTCTATAGATAAGAATGTTTTAAATAAACTTTCAAGTTTGTATGATAGAGTGGCTTTGTTCAAAAGAGAGTTAAGTAAGATAAGCAATCAATTAGACAGCAAACTAAAAGAGATAGAAGGACAAAAAAGAGACGTGCAGCAACACAAAGTCGAGATAGAAAAAACAAGACAAAACGGCGATATACCAGGTATAGATTTATTGATGAGTGTTAAAGGGTTTAACATGAATATAAAAGAATATGATACGCTAATAGATGCGATTAAAGGTTTGGAAAAATATATAAAAGAAGATGAAGATGAGTTTTCCAAGCTTCAAGATGACATTATTTTAAACGGTAAAATTATTATTCATTCATCTTGCAAGGAGAATAACAATATTTTGTTTGTTTTACCGGAATATGATTTGCAATACAATATAATAAAAAATGATAATATAAATGAAGTATATTTAAAATATAATGGAAGTGATAAATTTCATATTGAGATTAAAAGACGGGAAATAAAGCAGTGATAGCAGCCATTGAAGGAAAAGTTACAAATAAAGAACCTACAAACGTATACATAAAAACATTAAGTGGAGTTACATATAAAATAGCAGTATCTTTATATTGTGCATCAGAGATAGAAAATAATGATGTAACAGAGCTTAAAATTACACAAATAATCAGAGAAGATGCCAATTTACTGTTTGGATTTTTAGATGCCGATGAACAAAGAATGTTTGAGCAATTGATAAAACTAAACGGGATAGGCGCTTCTACTGCTCTTGCTATCTGCTCAACCCTTACTCCAAGCGCATTTGCAAAAGTTTTAGTTTCTTCAGATACAAATGCTTTAGTTAAAGTGCCGGGCATAGGGCTTAAAAGTGCCAAAAGGATATTGGTTGAACTTGGAGAGTTTGTACTCCAAAACAATTTAAGCGTATCGTCTCAAAGTCAGACTGAAGCTAAATTGGCATTGGAGGCTTTAGGATTTAAGAGTGAAAAGATAAAAACAGTTTTATTTACATGCAATGGCACTACAACTCAAGAGCTTATTAAAGAAGCTTTGAGTAAACTTCAATAAAAAATATATTTTCTAAGGATTGTGATGAAATTAGCTATTGTTTTTGGTGCAGAAAGTTATGAGCATGAGATAAGTATTGTGAGTGCAATTGCATTAAAAAAGGTAATATTTTGCGAGCTTATCTATATATTTTGCGATAAAAATAGGGATTTTTACCTGGTCTCTTCTGATAAAATTACATCAAAACGCTTTAGTAGCGGTGAATATCTAAGTGATGTAAAACTAACATTAAAACAGGGCGGTTTTTATTTTAAAAAGCTTTTTAAAGAGAATAGGGTAGAGTTTGATGCTATCATAAATATAATCCATGGGGCTGACGGTGAAGATGGAAAAATAGCTGCCCTTTTTGACTTTTTTAATATTCCATATATTGGTCCTGGTATCGAAGCAAGCGTTATCAGCTACAATAAGTTTTTTACAAAACTCTACGCCAAAGCTTTGGGTGTAAAAACGCTTGATTATGAAGTTGTAAATAAAAATAATAAAAATATATCTATGCCGTTGCCAATTATCATAAAACCATTAAGGCTTGGAAGTTCCATTGGAGTTAGTGTTGTAAAAGAGGAGAGTGAACTTGAATATGCACTTGATGTGGCTTTCGAGTTTGATGATGAAGTGCTTATTGAGCCATTTGTGGAAAATGTAATAGAGTACAACATAGCAGGATGCAAGATAGGCGGCAATATACGTTATTCTATTATAGAAGAGCCGCAAAAAGAGCTTTTTTTGGATTTTAATAAAAAATATCTTGATTTTTCAAGAACAAATAAAGTTTATGAGGCAAGAGTCACAGAGATGCTTCACGGAGAGATTAGAAAAAATTTCAAACTGATTTATGAGCCGCTTTTTGAAGGCGCTATTATAAGATGCGATTTTTTTGTTATAAAAAATAAAGTGTATTTAAATGAGATTAATCCAAATCCGGGTTCTTTAGCAAACTATCTTTTTGAGGAGTTTAGCGCTCTTGTCCAAGACTTGGCGCTTTCTTTGCCAAAAAGACGTAAGATACCCGTAACGTATAAATATATAAGCAGTATTCAATCAGCAAAAGGCAAAGCTTAGATTAAAACGTGTAGAATTTGTATACTTTTTAAATCCAAGGAATAACTCTATGGCTGATTTTTATAATAAAGAAGAGATATTTACAGCTACTGAAATGGTGAGAGATTTTAGTTCTGTTTTGAAAAAGATAGGTTCAGGCGAACTTGAGCGTGCCATTATTGCTAAAAACGGACGTTTCAGAGCTGTTATGATAAACTTTGAAGAGTATGAAAAATTAAGAAACGCACTCGGTGTTTTGCAAAAGATTTATGCTAAAACAAAAAGGACTGCTGAAGGTAAAGCTCAAAATGGCAATTAAAAATATAGTTTTCAAATCAAAGCAGTACTCTTTATCATATGAACTTTTAAACCATACTTCTAAAGAGTCTATACTTTTTTTGCATGGTTGGGGAGCAAATAAAGAGTTAATGAAAATAGCATTCGGTGGATTTTTAAAAGAGTATTGTCATATTTATCTTGATTTTCCAGGCTTTGGCAGCTCATCTATAGAAGAACCTTTAAGCTCTTTTGACGTAAGAGATATAACAAAAGAGTTTTTGTCTTCTATAGGTAAAAATCCTCAAATTATAGCAGGTCATTCATTTGGCGGCAAAGTTGCACTTTTATTGAATCCTAAAAATATTGTTTTATTAAGTAGCAGCGGTATAGTTTTGCCAAAAAGATTATGGGTGAAAATAAAAATCAAACTTTTTAAAATAGCAAAATTCTTTGGACTTAAAAGGTTTTATAAAATATTTGCTTCACAGGATGTAAAAGGAATGGATTCTGTGATGTATGAGACATTTAAAAAAGTTGTAAATGAAGATATGAGCGAATATTTTAAAAATTATAAGGGTACGGCTGTTATATTTTGGGGGAAAGACGATGATACGACGCCTATTGTCGCAGCACAAAAGATAACTTCTTTAATAAAAAATTCAACTCTTTTTGAACTTCAAGGAGATCACTTTTTCTTTTTGGATAAAGGCGGTTTTATATCAGAGATGATTAGCGAAAAATTGAAGGATTAATGTGTTAAATTATTATATATATATACTTTTATTTTTACATTTATTGTTTATTTTTTCACTAGGATATTATTTTAAAAGTGCTATGCAGTGGTATTCATATAAGATAAAACGGGCAATTTTTCATTACAATAAACCAATTTGGCATCTGCTGTATTTTATTTTGCCTGTTGGTTTATATTATATTTTTTGTTTTTTAAAGCTATACGTTTTATCTGCAGTTTTGATATTGATATATATCGATATGCTCTATTTTTGGAAAAAAAGACTTGATAAACCCTTGCGGTTTACTGCTCGCGTGAAACGATTTTTTATATTTTTATTTGTAAGTACGATTTTTGTAGACATGCTTTTTTTGGCTTCTGATATATACTTTTTAAGTATTTTACTGCCGCTTGTTTTAGCTTTGATTTTTAGTGCTGTTTATGAAAAAATAATTTTTTTAAGTTTTAAAAAAGATGCTGCCAAAAAATTAAATAATATGCGGGATTTGCAAATAATAGCTATAACTGCAAGTTATGGTAAAACAAGCATAAAAAACTTTTTATATCATATTTTATCTTTTAAATTTAATTGCTATAAGACACCAAGAAGCGTAAATACTTTAGCAGGACTTGTGCTTGATGTGAATAGTTCGTTGCCTGAAAATACAAAAATTTACATAGCTGAAGCCGGAGCAAGAGAGAGAGGAGATATAAGAGAGATAGCTGAATTTTTGAAGCCTTGTATTGCTATTGTTGGGCAAATCGGCATTCAGCATATAGAATATTTTAAAACATTGGAAAGCATAAGAAATACAAAAATGGAGTTGCTGTCATCGGAAAACATCAAAAAAGCATTTGTGCATATAAGTGCTAATGTTAATGTTGGTGATGATAAAAGAGTTGAGATTTGGGGTGGTGATATAACTTTTGTAGAAGCTTCTCTTGATGGTACGAAATTTGGAATGAAAATAAGAGGAGAAGAGGTTGTATTTGAAAGTAGACTGCTTGGAGCTTTTAATGCTGTAAATTTGGCTGTGTGTGTACATGTGGCTTTGTATCTTGGGCTTGATATGCAAACAATCAAAAAAGCAGTATCAAGCGTTGCATGCGTTGAGCACAGGTTGCAAAGAATGGATGTTGGTGGCAAAATAATACTTGATGACAGCTTCAATGGTAATTTTGAAGGCATGAGAAGCTCTTATGAATTGGTTAAAACATACAATGGCAGAAAAGTTTTGATAACTCCGGGAGTCGTCGAGAGCACAAAAGAGGAAAACGAAAAGCTGGCAAAAATAATAGACGATATTTTTGACCTTGTTATCATTACGGGAAGTACAAATGTTAATGTGCTAAATCATAATATTTCACATGCCAATAAGATAATATCAAACGACAAATCACAACTAATAACAATATTGGCGCAAAATACAAATGCGGGAGATTTGATACTGTTTTCGAATGATACCCCGACTTATATGTAGTTGCAATTTTGACTAAATTGCAGAGTGTTTTTATTTGTATTTTAGGATTAATATTTTCGGTATTATTTTCCTAAAATACGAATTGCTTAATTGAAATATCAATTCATAAGCTCTTCTTATTCTTATAGTTTTGATTGCTTCAAATGTGTTTGTGCAGAATGGCATGTAAATGATAGATTTTAAATTATAATAGTCTCAAGCATGCAAGCTTTGTTAAATCTTGCATGCTTTTAGAGCTTAATGGATAGATAAGCTTTAAGACTTATCTCGTTTTGAGTTTTTGTTACTTTTTTGAATCAAATGCTGTGTTTGTTTTGCTATCGCT
Organism: Campylobacteraceae bacterium; assembly: GCA_031257555.1. Classification (GTDB taxonomy): domain Bacteria; phylum Campylobacterota; class Campylobacteria; order Campylobacterales; family Campylobacteraceae; genus JAIRKW01. The sequence continues at coordinate 7,760 of JAIROK010000060.1, forward strand.
AACTCTTCATTTGTCGGCACAACAAGCAATTTAACGGCGCTTTTTCTGCCCTCAAAATGGATAAGTTCGCCTCTTTTTTCAATCTGTCTTTTGTTGATGCTGATGCCAAATGCTCCGAGTTCACTGCAAATTTTGCGCCGCACGCTTACGGCATTTTCGCCGATACC
>JAIROK010000045.1 GCA_031257555.1 Campylobacteraceae bacterium
AAAACACTTCAATATTTGTCTAAATTTTAACTCTGAAATATGTTAATGTTTGTAATGCTTATTTTTTACCTTTGTTTTTATGCTTTATGATACCTTTGGTATTTGAAGGTTGATGGAGCCTTGGTTTTTTATAATTCACAAAAACAGATCAATATATAAAACAAATTTTATGATAGTTTTGAGCGCAAGTTATGTTTGCATTAAGAATGTTTTTTTATTGTCATTTTTGTATATTTGTAAACAATATATGATTTATTTTTTTTGAATACCTATCTACTATTTGTTGCTTTTGCATACAGTATATAAAAATTTGTAATTTTTTACATATAAATAAAAAGTAAATTATTTTATAGCCTATTTTAGTATCTTCGTTTAATATTCAAAATAATAATATACATATATATGTGTATTATATAATTAAAATTTATAATATAGCAATTTCTCTTGCAATTTGTGTTTTTTTTGATAATTTATTACGGATATATTTTTTTGAGCACAATCTTCTCTTTTATGGCGAATTTATGGGCTATTTTGACAAAATATAAAGTCATGAGCATGTTTATATATATTAAGAATATATTCTATTAATATAAATTAATAATAGTTTTATATAACTTTATGATATAATAACAGCAATATTCACTTTTGGTGAATAAATTTCAAATCAAAGGAGTTCTCAGTGGTGGTTTCAAAAACTAAAATTAGTGCTTTATCTTTATTTAGACTCAAGGTGCTTTCAATATCTCTTTCTCTATTAATCGGCTTTTTTTTGGTAGGTTGTGGCAGTGAAAACATAGATGAAGAAAATGAATATAAAGTAGAAGGTGTTAAAATCTCATTTTTTGATGCCGATCTTGATTTTACTAGCTCGACTATTGAACCAATCGGTAAGGTAAATATCACAGATATTGCTAAGAAACTCGGCATTAGTAATGCAGTATATGCAGCAAGCGGCAAATCAGTTATCTTAGATAATTATGATTTGACTGAAAATGTCAATTTCTATGCTGTTCAAGATGTTAAAGAGATAGCTACACGAGGGGATTTAGACAGTGTTAGAAGCGGTTTAAACGGCAAATACATTCTTGTGAAAGATATCGAGCTTAATGACGTGGCATGGAGTCCTATAGGTCAATTTACAGGTATTTTTAACGGCAATTTTCACAAGATAACAGGTCTTTGGACAGATACAACCAGTAACCAGATTGGTTTTTTTAGCACTATTAGTGATGCCAAGATAAAAAATCTTGGTATTGAAATAGCAAAAGGCAAGCAGTTAAAGGGAGGCCAATATGTTGGCGGTATAGCAGGACGTATGAGCGGCAGTTCTTCTATAGTAAATAGTTATGTTGCAGGAGATCTCACAGGAAGTAATGCTGCTGGTGGTATAGTAGGAGAGATTGCAAATACAGCTTCTATAAAAAATAGTTATTCCGCAGGAAGTATTAAAGGGACTGAACGAGTCGGTGGTATAGTAGGACATCTTACTAATACAGCTTCTGTAAAATATACTTACTCTACAGCAGATGTTACTGGTAGCAGCAATTATGTTGGTGGCATAGTAGGTGGAACAGACAATGGTGGCAAAGCTTCTTTGGAGAATAGTTATTCTAAAGGTGCTGTTAGCGGAAGTAGTAGTGTTGGTGGTGTAGTAGGATGGGGTAATGGAATTATTAAAAATAATGCTGCTATCAATCCTTCCATTAAAGGTACAGGAAGCAATATAAATCGTGTAGTAGGACAAAACCCGAATGTAGTTTCAGGCAATATTGCCAGGAGTGGGTTAAATTCAGGATCATCTATCAATTTTGGAGATAACAATATATATTCCGGTGTAGGTAAAGAAGATGGTGCATTTTTCTTGGAAGAAACTTATAAAGATTTGGGTTGGGAGTTTGGAGAAAGTGATGCAAAACCATGGAAAATAGACGAAAATAGTAGTTTGCCATATTTTTATTGGGAAGATCTGTAATCCCAAAAATCCAAGAGGCGGCATTGCCGCCTCTTTTTATAAATAAGATCAACTTTTTTATTTGCCCAAACGGCTTTAGGTTTTTTATAATAATACAGCAAGCATGCAAGAACTTTTCAATTTTGGCAGCATGTATTAAAAAACAGCCTTAAATGATTTGTGTGTTAATTTTGATGATTATTGATAAAATACTCATGGAATAAAGACTTAACGCAAACTTCATTTAAGTCTTAATTTAGTTCAAAGCATCATTTTTGTATCATTGCATTCTTTTAGCCTAAACTTTGGATTGCGGCATAATTTTTCAAGAGGATGATATGAAGTGTTTGATGTTTTAACCGATTCTTTTAAGTCTGCTATAAATAAAATTCGTTTTAGTGATGATGAGAAAGCTCTTAAAAATGCACTTGAAACACTGAAAAAGTCTCTTTTAAAAGCAGATGTTTATCACAAAGTGACAAAAGATTTGCTATTAAGCGTTGAAGCTGATACAAAAAAGTACGGTATAGGTCAAAAGCAATTTCTAAGGGCTATTAAAGAGAATTTGACAAAAGTTTTGAGCGCAAACGGCAATCAAGGTTTTGTATTTGCTTCAAAACCGCCGACAGTTGCTCTCATGATGGGTTTGCAAGGAAGCGGAAAAACAACTACTACTGTAAAACTTGCTGTTTATTTGAAGCTAAGAAAAAAAAGAGTTTTGATAGCTGCATGCGATTTACAAAGATTGGCTGCTGTTGAGCAGTTAAGACAGCTTTGTTTGCAAAACGAGATAGATTTGTACGAAAATAAGAACGAAAAAGATCCTGTTAAAATCGCAAAAGAGGCTTTAAGCAAAGCCAAAGAAGAATTTTATGATGTTTTGCTTGTGGATACAGCCGGTCGCTTAGCGATAGATAATGAACTCATGGAAGAGCTTTCACACGTAAAAAATGCTTTAGAACCGCATGAACAGTTTTATGTGGCGGACTCCATGAGCGGACAAGATGCTGTAAAAAGTGCGGTTGGTTTTCATGAAAAAATAGGTATAAGCGGCGTAATTTTAAGCAAATATGATGGTGATGGCAAAGGCGGAATTGCTCTTGGGGTAGCTTCGCAAGTGGGCGTTCCTTTAAGATTTATCGGTATAGGCGAAAAAGTGCATGATTTGGAAAGTTTTATACCTGAGCGTATCGTAAATCGTCTAATGGGTGAGGGTGATTTGGCTACTTTAGCTGAAAAAACTACCACTGTTATAGACGAAAAAGAGGCTAAGGCGATAACAAAAAAGATTCAAAAAGGTGAATTTAACTTTAACGACTTTTTGGCACAGATGGATAGCGTAAAAAAGCTTGGCAGTATGAAGTCGCTTTTGGGAATGATACCGGGACTTTCATCTATGGCAGGACAGCTAAAAGATATGGATTTGGAAAACTCTTCAGAGATGAAGCGAATAAAAGCTATGATAAGCTCTATGACGCCAAAAGAGAGGTTGAGTCCGTCTGTTTTGAATAATTCAAGAAAAAGACGAATTGCACAGGGTGCAGGTCTGTCACAAATAGAGGTGAACCGCTTTTTAAAGCAGTTTGATAATGCGTCAAAATTGGCGAAGAGGTTTTCAGGAAAAGGCGGAATGGCAAATTTGCAGTCAATGCTGCAAAATCAAAACCGCAATTTCTCAAGATGATTGTTTAGATATGAGCATTTTTAAAATACTTATATCTAAGCCTTAGAGGACTTAATTTTTATTATTTTTAGGAGATAGAATAGTATGGCAACAGTAGTAAGATTAACACGCATAGGAAGAACGAAACGACCTTTTTATCGCATTGTTGTTACAGACAGCAGAAAACGACGTGATGGAAACTGGATAGAGACATTAGGATACTATAATCCTTTAACAACACCGGTTACTGTTAAATTTGACGCTGAACGTTTGGGTTATTGGAAAAGTGTAGGAGCAAAGTTAAGCGATAGGGTATCAAAACTTACCGGAAATTAATCATGATAGATACTTTTTTAAAAGAGTTTGCAAAGCTGATAGTTGAGAATCCGCATAATGTGCGCATCAAAATAGATGAAATAGACGGCACTTTTAGTGAAATTACAGTATATGTTGATAGGGCAGATACCGGTAAAATTATAGGTAAAGACGGCAAGGTTATAAATGCTATAAAAACTGTTATTGCTGCATGTAAAGCTAAAAGCGGAAAATCTTATCGTATCAATGTTAAACCTAACGATGAAGAGTGATGAGTTTATAGACGTTGCAAAACTTGGACGCAGTGTGGGGCTTAAGGGTTTTCTTAAGCTTCATGACTTCAGCGATTTCCCAGAACAGTTCAAAAAAGGCAGACGTTTTTTTGCAGATAAAGATGAAAGCCTTGAGATAGCAGAGTTTGATAGACAAAAGGGCATAGTGCGTTTTGTCGGTATAAATGATAAAGACGCAGCTTCAAAACTGACAAATAAAATACTAAAAACCACAAAAGATGTTGCAAAAAGCAGTTGCAAACTGAAAAAAGATGAATTTTTTTGGTTTGATATAGTAGGCTGTAAAATTGTAGAAAACGGGCAGATTTTGGGGGTAGTAGATGATATAGAGCGGATAGGTTCTCAAGATTATTTGTATGTCAAAACAGATGAAAATTTTGTAAAAAATGGCTCTCAAGAGAGTTTTCTAATACCGTATATAGATAGATTTATTTTGCGTGCAGATGTTGATTCTAAAGAGATTATTACGCAATATGTTGTGTATTTTTTAGAGTAGATCATGAATTTTACGTTTGTTACTCTTTTTCCAAATCTCATATATCCATATTTTGAAGACTCTATACTCTCACGCGCTAAAGAGAATAAAGCCATACGGATAAATTATATAAATCCGCGTGATTTTAGTCTTGATAAGCATAAAAAAACAGATGATTATAAAGCAGGTGGAGGTGCCGGACTTTTAATGAGTGCGCAGCCTTTGTCGGATGCACTTAAAACTGTTGGCAAAGAAGCATATTTTATTTTCCCTGCGCCTGCTGGTAAAAGTTTTTTACAAAATGATGCCAAAAGGTTGTCTAAAAAAGAACATATAGTTTTTGTATGCGGAAGATATGAAGGGATTGATGAGAGAGTGATAGAAACTTATGCAGATGAGGTTTTCTCTGTCGGTGATTTTGTCTTAACGGGAGGCGAACTCGCGTCACTTTGCATGTGCGATGCCATAAGCCGAATGGTAGATGGTGTGCTTGGAAACGAGAAATCACTGCTTGAAGAGAGTTTTGAAGATTCTCTTTTGGAAGCTCCATCTTTTACAAAACCAAATGAATATGAGAATTTAACCATTCCCTCAGACTTCTTAAAGGGAAATCACGCTATAATCTCGGGCTTAAAAAACAGAATGGCATATGCGAAAACTTGCTTTCATAGACCCGATCTGTATAAAATAGTTAAAAACAAGAGGCACTATTATGAGAAATAAATATATTGAAGCTTATGAGAATACGCAGATAAAAGATAAGGCGATTCCGGAATTTCGAGCAGGTGATACGTTAAGAGTAGCTGTTAAGATTAAAGAGGGCGACAAACAAAGAGTCCAAAATTTTGAAGGCATATGCATAGCAAGACGCGGAAGCGGCACAGGCGAAACTTTTATCATTCGCAAGATTGGTGCAAATAGTGTTGGCGTTGAGAGAATATTTCCAATCTATAGCGATAGCATTGAGAGCATAACTGTGATAAGACGTGGACGTGTAAGAAGAGCAAAACTATTTTATTTAAGAAACTTGCGTGGTAAAGCTGCAAGAATCAAAGAGATTAAACAGTAAATTTTAAAAAGGCTTTTTAAAATCATAAAAAAGCCTCTCCTTTCATTTTTTTATACTTATTTTTTATTTATTTCAGGAAAAATTTTTTATTTTATGCAAATAAACCAATCCGCACACTAATTTTATTATTGCATATTTGTCATATAAAATTTTCACCGTTTTTATTTTATTTGCGTGAGCAAGAATCTAAAAAAATGTGTCAATAAAAGATGTAAAATATAAAAATTAAAATCTAAATTTTTACAAAAATAATCCAAAATATAAATACACCGTACAATCTTAACTTTTTACCTTTTTATCAATTATTTATTGGTAAAATCACTATTTTGCATAATACGATGCAATCATATTGAGAGGCTTGTTAAAATGAAAATTATAGACAAAGTGTATGTAAACGGTGAATTTATAAAGCCGTACGGCACAAAAGTGATGAATATCATAAATCCTGATACTTTGAAAATTTTAGGCGAAGTTACATTGTGTAATAAAAAAGATGTAAATTATGCCGTAAAGTGTGCCAAAAATGCATTTGTTTCATTTTCACAAACCTCCGTAGAAGAGCGCGGCGAGATACTGCAAAGTCTATATGAAGCCATGAGCAAAAGAGAAGATGAATTAAACGAGGCGGCTCTTTTGGAGTATGGTTCTCCAATAACAGCTACAAAAGGCAGGACTAAATTTGCCAAAAATACTTTTTTAGTAGCCAAAAAACAAATGGAAGAGTTTAAATTTAGCAGCAGGCTCGAAGACGGTACAAAAATATTAAAAACACCAATTGGTGTAGTTGCTGCTATAGCTCCTTGGAATGCAAATTATACGCATATCTGTCAAAAAACCGCTTTTGCAATTGCGGCAGGTTGCAGCATTGTTATGAAACCAAGTGAATATAGCGCGATACAGACTCAAATTCTTTGCGAATGTTTTAAGGATGCAAATCTTCCCAAAGGTGTTTTTAATGTCGTGAATGGCATAGGTGAAGAGGTAGGAAGATATTTGGCGCGTCATAAAGATATCTCTTTGATAAATTTTACGGGCTCTACAAAAGTAGGCAGAGAGATAAGCGCATATGCGGCAAAGATGATAAAAAGGACTATCTTGGAACTTGGCGGTAAATCGCCCAATATCATACTTGATGATGCTAATTTGGATGTTGCTGTTCCTATGGCTCTTACCATAGCTTTTAGCAATAGCGGACAAGCTTGTCATGCTGGAAGCAGACTTTTGATTCCGTATGATAAATTGGAAAAAGTAAGTGAACTTTTATTGAAGGCTTTGAAAAATATTAAAATCGGCGATATAAGAGACGAAGAGTGCTACATAGGACCTTTGATAAATCAAGTACAGTTTGACAGGGTTCAATCATATATAAAATGCGGTGTTGACGAGGGGGCTGTACTGCTTGCAGGGGGTCTTGGAAAGCTAGAGGGGCTTGATGGATATTATGCTAAACCCACTATTTTTATAGATGTAAAACCAAATATGAAGATAGCAAAAGAGGAGATATTTGGTCCTGTGCTGTCGGTTTTGACATACAAAAATGAACGTGAAGCCATAAAAATGGCAAATGATACTGTTTATGGACTTGCTGGCTATGTAAGCTCTTTGGATATAAAAAGGGCAAATAAAGTTGCCTCGCAGATAACGGCGGGCTGGGTTTATATAAATAAAGCTGTATATAGCGGCAAAAGTTTAGTACCTCATGTGGGGGCAAAACAGTCCGGAATAGGTATAAATGATATCGATGACTATACGCAGTTTAGAATTATCTCCTAAAAGGGTTAATTATGGCTGATAAAGTTTATGTAATAGATACAAATGTAATTTTACAAAATATCCAAAATGTAAAAAATCTATCGGAAGATGGAAAGAATATCGTAGTAATTCCGGAAACTGTCTTAGTAGAGCTTGAAGATAAAAAAAGGCAAATTGACGAGCTTGGATTTCAAGCAAGGGAATTCGCAAGATTTTTAGCCGAATCTAAAGTCAAAGAGGTAGATATAGCAGAAAATTGTCGTGTTGTGAAACTTTATAACAACAGTTACAGTATCCATCTTATGACAAAGACAAATTATGAATCTGATATAGAAGCAAGGCATATAGTAGAAAGCAATGATAAACGCATAATTGAAATTGCCGATATGGCGAGGAGTTACTACAAGGGTCAAAAGGTTATTTTTGTATCTATAGATGTGTATGCAAGAATGTTCGGGCTTTTTAAAAATTTAAAGATAGAGTCTTTAAGAGAGGATCGTTCCGAAGTTCCGCAAAGGGAATTTTTAAAAAGTATGCCGCTTGATTCTTCATTTTTTAATTCGCTTGATAATACCAGTATCAACAAAATTGATTCCGAATATAAAATAGAAAATTTTTGTTACGAGTTTGTTTCTGAAGATGGCAATAGATCTTATGCTCTAATCCATAATGAACGGATTTTGCCTATTAGTGAAAATGATTTTAAGGGCATGAAAGTAAAGCCTGTAAACATACGACAAAGATTCTTTATGAAAGCTATTTTATCAAATCTTTATAATATTATAGTAGTTGATGCAAAAGCCGGAAGCGGCAAAACACTTATAGCCATAGCTTCTGCCATGAGGCTTATAGATAAAGGCGCTTATGACAAGATAGTTTATGTGAGAAATTCGATAGAGAGTCTTGATAAAGGCGCTGATGTAGGATATTTGTCCGGCAATGAAGAAAAGTTCAGGATATACAATATGGCTCTTTATGATACTTTGGAATTTATAGCCAAAAGAGTATTAAAAAAGGTAGAAAATAAAGAGAGTATCGAATCTATCAACTCAAAAATTACAGAGATGACGGAATATTATCGCATAGAGAAATTGTGGCCGGGAGAAGCCAGAGGCAGAACTTTAAGCGATGCCATCGTAATACTTGATGAGTGGCAAAACAGTTCTGAAAATACCACACAGCTTATTCTTTCAAGACTTGATGATACATGCATGGCAATAGTCATAGGCTCAAATAGACAAATAGATAATCTTTATCTGAACAAATACAATAATGGTTTAACGAGTCTTTTGAAACTTACAACCAAGCCTCACTCAGAACTTTCCATGTTTGCGATTGACTTACAAAAAGCAGTCCGCGGTAAATTTGCTGAATTTAGCGAGCGGGTATATGAAAATAAAAAGCAGCAGCATTAGATTATGAAGATTCAAAATGCATGCAAGGAGTGTGTTGTCAAACAAGCCATGAGAGTAGGAGATTTGCTAAATTTGAGTAAAAATGATAAAAGCGCTATTTTGGATATCGCAAACATACATACGGCAAATTTTGACGATATTCTTTCGCCTCCTCAAAATGCTTATAAATTTTATGAAGATGCGGCAGAATATTTGGGTGTTGAGGATATATATAAAGATATCAAAAAATCTTCTTCAAAAAAAGCCAAAGAGTTTGAAGCGATGTGCAAAGAGTATATACAAAATGCTTCCGATAAACTTTTGACGGCAACTAAGATTGCTGTTGCCGGGAATGTAATAGATTTGGCTTCATATATGCAGTATGATTTAAAAGAAGAACTTGAGAAGATTTTGGAAAGAGAGTTTTTTATAGATGATTTTACTTATCTGAAAATTGTTTTGCAAAAAGCAAAAAGTGTTGTATATATATCCGATAATGCAGGCGAAGAGATATTTGATAAAATATACATAGAGATTATAAAAGAGCTTTTTTGCGATATCGAAGTTTATTATTTTACGAGGGGAAAACCGATAATAAACGATATAACATATCAAGAAGCACTTGATTCTATGATAGATGAGGTGGCTGTAGTGATAAACAGCGGCGTGCCTACTCCTGGCTTTGTGTTGGAGCTTGCAGATAAGGAGGCAGTTAGGTTGTTTAATGAGGCTGATTTGATTATCGCAAAAGGCATGGGTAATTATGAATGCTTGAGTGAATATGAAGGATTCAATGTGTTTTATTTGTTTAAAGTAAAGTGCTGTGTAGTGAGCGAAGCCGTCAATGCTCCGCTTGGTGCATTGGTTTGTAAAAAAAGTTTGGAGGAATACAATGAGCAAAATTTTTAAGTCTGTAGCGGAAGGTAATATCGTTTTACAGATTACTATCGGATTAATGCTTGGCATAATTTTGGCACTTATTTCAGAAGATGCGGCATTAAAAGTTGGGATACTGGGTGAACTTTTTATAAGTGCACTTAAGGCTGTAGCCCCTATATTGATATTTATTTTAGTCATAGTGGCTATTGCTACAAAACCTTTAAATGTTCAAACCGATATCAAGCCAATACTCGCAATGTATTTTATAGGTATGTTTTTAGCTGCATTTTCATCTGTTGCTATAAGTTTTGCATTTCCTACAGAGTTAGTGTTTATAGGAGATCATCCCGAGGGAGTTCAAGCTCCTGTTGGAATTCAAAATGTCCTTAAAGATGTTTTATTTAAGATTGTAGATAACCCTGTGCATGCTTTGGCAAGTGCTAATTTTATAGGCGTTTTGGCTTGGGGTGTCGGAATAGGTACGGCGCTTCATTATGGTAGTACAAACTCTACAAAAGAGGTTTTAAAAGATGTTAACAACGCTGCGCTAAAGCTTGTCAATTTTGTTATTAGACTTGCCCCTATAGGAATTTTCGGCATTATGGCGCAAACCTTTGCACAGACTGGTTTTGAAGCGATAGAAAGTTATGCTCGTTTGGTAATAGTGCTTTTAAGCTCGATGCTTTTTGTAGCTTTTGTGATAAATCCGCTTATCATGTATGCAAAATCAAAAAGAAATCCATACCCTTTAATATTTTTGTGCCTAAAAGAAAGCGCTATAACTGCATTTTTTACTCGTTCGTCTGCGGCTAATACACCTATAAATCTTGCCCTTTGCAAAAAAATGGGATTGAATGAAAACACATACTCTATCTCCATTCCTTTAGGAAGTGCTATAAATATGTCTGGGGCTGCTGTTACAATTACAGTTTTTACGCTTGCTACTGTTTTTACACTTGGAATTAATGTTGATTTCACTTCGGCGATACTTTTGTGCATTGTGGCTTCTCTTGGAGCTTGCGGGACATCTGGAGTCGCAGGCGGTTCTTTATTGTTGATTCCGCTTGCATGCAGTCTTTTTAACATAGATGGAGATACTGCCATGAGAGTAGTTGCTATAGGATTTATAGTAAGCGTGATACAAGATTCGGTAGAGACTGCACTAAATAGCTCAACTGATGTTATGTTTACGGCGGCTGCATCAAAAAAAGAGCCTATTTTGAAATTTAAATAATGCACGAAATAAAGTTTGAGTTAAAAAATGGCAAGCTTTACATTATTATTGCCATTTTTATATTTTTCTTTTTAATAGGAGTTTGGGTGCTTTTGCACTCTAATTCCCCATCTTTTGATATAAATCCGATTCTGGTTAAAATTTCAAGTTGTATTTCACTTATTTTCTTTACCGCTGTTATATATTTTTGTGTAAAAACCATATTGTCAAAAAGAACGGGACTTATTATTGGTGAAAACGGGATAACAGACAGAGCAAGTCTGCTCTCTTTTGGATTTATAAACAAAAAAAGCATAAAAGATGCAAGAGTGGAAGAGATAGAGCATGAACATTATCTGTTTGTGGAGCTTTTGAACAGAGATAAATACTTAAATGATGAAAATGACTACATATTAAGGCTTTTGAGGGAAAATATCAAAAAATATGGTTGCGAGATAGTCATACCGTTATCAAACCTGAAAAGTTCTTTTTTGGAAGTTGAGAAAGCAATAAATATAGTTTTTAAGTGAAAATTATTTAATTTATAAAATTTCAAAATGAGTATATCAACAGTCTAAAAATATAAAGTTTAAAATCCTAAGATATTTTATATTTCTATAAGAATAGTAAAAATATTATATTGTTTATAAAACGATGAGCGTTATTTTATCGTATTGGCACAAGCAGGAGATTTGCATAAATATGCAAAATAAGACTCTCATGGCTAATCAGAAGTATGCACATGTTTTTTCTCCTTACATCATTTCCGCGTAAGCAATAGTCTCTCATGAAAAGCCCATGAACTTGCAATGCAGGAAAGTTTATTTTATATAGTGCCATAGGCAATTTCTTTAATTGCTTTGTTTGCACAAGAAAGTAACTACAAAAGAGTTTTAACAATAGGTTGCTTTTTATTTTTATGTCATTTTTATGTCGATTTGTCATTCCTGTGCTCCCACTTTGTCATTTTACTCCTTGCTTTCCATCATTCCAGTGTATGCCCCTATGTAATTCTCGTGATAAATAAGTATATAATCGTTCCACTTCTCTTTACCACGCGGGCAAAAAACTTCTGAAAGAAACGATATTTGTGAGAAATACGGGAATCTCTCTTTGCCATTCCTGTGACTGAACGACAAGCTTACGGAGTAAGCGCATATCGTTCTTTCTCCTTGCGTCATTCCCGCGCAGGCGGGAATCCATTTGTTTAGAATAATAGACAGTTTACATATTTTTTTATCTTTCTTTTTCTATTTCAATATTTTTTTGAAGCCTTTTTAGATTCCCGCCTGCGCGGGAATGACAGATGAAAAAATCTGAAATGACGGAGAGAAAGGTTCATGTTTGATAAAATCAAAGGACATTCAAAAACTTACTACTTTCCACAAAAAAACAATTTCAAACACTCTATTAAATATTTGACAATGTCAAAGCTATTATCTAAAGAAATCAAAAAGATGAGGACAATGTAAAAGCAGAGTGTCTGAGGGATTGTGTTTGTGAAAACTTTGTTGTATTGTTTTAACAACAAATAACAATTCCTCCTGCATCATTTCTGCTAAAGCAAGGTTTCCATTTGTGTAAATATGGTGAAAAATATCAAAAAAGAAGACATGAATTTTATATCTTGCCACTCAAAAATAAGATGAAGATGAGGGTAAATATGGATATTTTTTGGTATTTAAACAACTTATCTATACTTATGTTTTATAAGATATTTTTGATTTTTATTTGTAGAGTTGGGCTTGTTAAAAAATGCTGGTTAATAAAACAAATCCCTAAAGCAGGGATTTATTTTTAATTAAATAGATTTTGATATTTCTCTCTTAACGTTTTTTTATCTGTCTTGCCAACGCTTGTTTTATCTATCTCATTTACAAAGTGTATTTTTAAAAGCATACTCTCTCTTGCCATAAGTCCGTTTTTTATCACCTCTTTTGCATGAGCGATTATCTCTTTTTCAAGTGTCTTTTTATCTTCTACTTTGGATACTATAAGCGCCAGCGGTCTTTCGCCCCATTTTTCATCAGGCATTGCTATCACGGCAACTTCAAAAACAGACGGATGTTGATGAATAATATCTTCAAGCTCCAGCGACGATACCCATTCACCTCCGACTTTTATGATATCTTTTGCTCTGTCTGTGATTTTAAAGTAACCGTGTTCATCGCAGTTTGCAACGTCTCCCGTGTGCAGATATCCGCCTCTCCAAAGATTTTCGGAGTTTTT
>JAIROK010000098.1 GCA_031257555.1 Campylobacteraceae bacterium
ATGTTCATAACAGGACTTAGATACTTTAATGTCTATGGCAAAAATGAATACTTTAAGGATAAAACCGCCTCTATGATATTGCAGCTTGGACTTCAGATATTAAGCGGTAAAATGCCGCGCCTTTTTTTCAACTCGGACAAAATTTTGCGCGATTTTATCTATATAGAAGATGTCATACAGGCAAATATCCTCTCTATGACGGCAGATAAAAGCGGTGTTTACAATGTCGGCACAGGCAAACCGCGCTCTTTTCAAGACATCGCCGATATTTTGCAAAAAGAGCTTGGGACGGATTATAAGATAAATTACTTTGAAAATCCGCATAAAGCTTATCAAACGCATACGCAAGCAAACATTGAATCTACTTGCAAAGATCTTAAATTTGTCCCGAAATTTTCATTGGAAAAGGGTATAAAAGATTATATGAGCGAAATCAAAAGAATATATGAGAGCGAAGTAAAAAATGTATAAAATATCAAAAGCACCAAAAATTTTAGTAGTAGGCGACCTGATGATAGACCACTATCTATGGGGAAGTTGTGAAAGAATCTCTCCCGAAGCACCCGTACAGGTAGTGGATATAAAAAGCGAAACCTCAGCTTTGGGGGGCGCTGGAAACGTTATATCAAATCTTGTAAGTTTAGGCGCTAACGTTGATGTAGCAAGCGTTATAGGAGATGATGAAAACAAAAATATTTTAATCGCAATGCTTAAAAAACTTGGCGTGAGAACCCATATGCTGCTTTGTGAGTGGGGACGAAAAACCGCCAAAAAAAGCAGGATTATGGCGTCTCATCAGCAAATCGTCAGATATGATTTGGAATCAAAAAAAGATATAAGCCCGGCAAGCCAGGAGAGACTGCAAAAAGCTATAAGCGATGCCATTTTGGAGTATGATTTGATATTATTGTCAGATTATGCAAAGGGCGTTTTGACCCCAAAGCTCGTAAGCGGTATCATAAAAACGGCAAGAGAAAAAGGAAAGCTCACACTCATTGACCCAAAGGGCGAGGATTATTCAAAGTATAAAGGCGCAACGCTTATCACGCCAAATAAAAAAGAGGCTTCCATCGCAAGCAAGATAAAAATAACCAATGACACAACGCTGCGAGAAGCCGGTGAAAAACTAAAAAGAGAGTTGGAGTTAGACTTTGTCATTGTAACTTTATCAGAAGACGGAATGGCTATTTTTGATAAAAATATGACAAAAATACCTACAATCGCAAGAGAGGTATATGACGTAACGGGAGCCGGAGATACTGTTTTGGCGGCGCTTGGAGTTGGACTAAGCGCCGGATTTGATATACATAAAGCAGCGCTTTTTGCAACGTCGGCTGCCGCAGTTGTCGTAGCAAAACTCGGAAGCGCTGTCGCATCGGTCGATGAGATAAACAGATACGAAAATCAAAAACTTCACATCAACCATGAGAGCAAGATAGTAAACGCGGACGAACTTCAAAAGATACTTGAACACAAAGACAAAAAAGATAAAGTAGTTTTCACAAACGGCTGTTTTGATATACTGCATACAGGGCATGTGAAATATCTGCAAAACGCTAAAAATCTGGGCTCTTTACTTATAGTCGGACTAAACTCGGATGAAAGCGTTAAGAGATTAAAAGGCTACAATAGACCCATAAACGACGAACAAGACAGAGCGTGCGTACTTTCCGCTCTTGGATTTGTCGATTATGTGGTGGTTTTTGAAGAAGACACGCCGTATCAGCTGATAGAAAGACTAAAACCGGATATTTTGGTAAAAGGAGCTGACTACAAAGACAAAGAGGTTGTAGGCGCTGGCTTGGTAAAAGAGGTCGTTTTAATAGATTTTGTAGAAAATAAAAGCACTACAAACATAATCAAAAGGATACAAGAACAATGATGGAGATGATAAAAGATGAGATAAATTCTCACATACTAACGGCGCAAAAAACATTTTTAGAACTTCAAAGATATATATACACAGCGTGCGTCATCGCGACCGATACGATATCAAAAGGCAATAAGATTTTGATTTTCGGCAACGGCGGAAGCGCGGCGGACGCACAGCATATCGCGGCTGAACTTGTGGGAAGATATAAAACTGCGCGCAAAGGCTTAAGCGCGATTGCCCTTACGACTGATACTTCCGCGCTTACGGCTATAGGAAATGATTTTGGCTATGAGAGCGTTTTTGAAAGGCAGGTCGAAGCTTTGGCAAGAGAGGGCGATCTGCTCATAGGTATCTCAACAAGCGGCACAAGCCCAAATGTAGTAAAAGCGCTGAAATTAGGACGCGAGACAGGCTGCCGATGTATAGGGCTCAGCGGAAGAGAGGGCGGAGTTATGAATGAGGTTTGCGATATAAATATAGTGGTACCCTCATCAGACACGCCGCGTGTCCAAGAGATGCACATCATGATAGGACATATCATCTGTCAGGCAATAGACAGCGTGAATAGTTAAATATAGCGCGAACAATATAGCTTTCGTCCGTACTTTATGATTTTTACCATCTTGCATGAGCAATGATTGAATTTTACCTGGCGAATGATCAGCGTTTTCGCAGTCTAGCCAATCTAAAATATATAAAATTATAAAAGAATATAAACAATAAAACGGTAGCCGCCAGCAGTTTTGTGTGCCACATATATAACAGCGGTATAAATATGAACGGCGCGGCTATTATCCATACCAATACAGATGTTTTGTAATTATTTTTAGTAATCTTTCTAAAGATAACGGTGTGTAAGTGCATTTTGTCAGGATACAGAGGCGACAAGCCTTTTTTCTTTCTGCGGAATGCTGAAAAAAGCACTTCATAAACGGGATATATCATGATACAAAGCACAAACCACGATGAAACTTGTTCATGTCTTTGACTAAGCAGTATAGCTATCTCCACAATACAAAAACCCAAAAAATATGCCCCACCGTCTCCTAAAAAGATTTTTCCTTTTGGAAAATTTAAAACAAAAAAGCCCAAACTCGCACAAAATACGACCAAGTTTACATATAAAATCTCCGTATCGCCTACCATATAAGCGCAAATTGAAAGCGACATTAAAACCATAATGGCAATACCTGACGCCAATCCGTTGAAACCATCTATGATATTCACGGCATTAATTGAACCTGCAACGGCAAATATAGTAAAAAATATACTTATCACAAGCGGAAGCTGCCAAGATATGCCGATATCTACTATGTAAGCGTTAAATAAAATCATGCCAAGCAGCGCAGATAAAGACTGCATCAAAAGTCTTGTTTTAGGGCTTAAAGTCCCTTTTAAGTCCTCAATCAATCCCGCCGCAAATGTTATAAATCCCGCAAATAAAAAAAACAGCGTGAAAGGAATGTAATCCGCATATGCACATATTAAAGCGCTGCCGCAGAATATTCCGATACCGCCGGCTCTTGGCATAGTAATATAGTAATTTTTTTGTGTAATATAAATAAAGTAATATAGTAATTTTTTTGTGTAATATAAATAAATTGAAAGTTAGTTATGCCCGTTAAAGTCTTCTTTGTGAGCCAAGCCTTTTGAATTTAAAAAGTATGTAAAAGTCTTAAATATTATCTTTATATCCAATATAAAACTTTGATTTTTAACATACCAAATGTCGTATTCAAATCTCTCTTTATAGCTGATATCATTTCTGCCGTTTACTTGCGCCCAACCTGTAATTCCTGGTTTTACATTATGTCTTTGTTTTTGTTCTTTACTATATAGGGGCAAAAATTTTTCAGGAAGCGGACGAGGACCGACGAAACTCATATCTCCCTTTAGCACATTCCAAAATTGCGGCAATTCATCTAAGCTCAATCGACGCAGTATAATACCGAACTTTCCAAGCCGTTTCTCATCCGGCAAAAAATCGCCGTTTTTATCTTTTTCATTACTCATGGAGCGAAATTTATAGACATTAAAAATATTCTCTTTGTATCCGACTCTTTTTTGTGTAAATATCGCCGGGTTTCCCAAAAACAACCTCACAAGAATCCACACCAGCAAAAAAAGCGGAGACAATAAGATGAGCAGTAACAGCGATAATACAATGTCAAATAAACGCTTCAAAACTCCCCTTTGGATTTTATTGATAAAATTGTATCAATTTAAATTTTAAAATTACTTTTTATGTTTTTTTCTAAACTCCAAATCGCTCAAAATAATCTCCGACAAATCTCTTTTAGGCGTCCAGCCAAGGATCTCTTTTGCTCTTTTATTGGAAGCTATAAGTTTTGCAGGATCCCCTTCTCTCCTTGCGCCGTATTCATGATTTACGGGGTAGTGTTTTTCTACTTCGCTTATAATATTTTTTACGGAAAATCCTTGATTTGAACCAAGATTTATGATCACAGACACATTTTTGTTGGCTATATGCTCCATTCCAAGCACATGAGCATACGCGATGTCGCTTACATGTATATAGTCTCTCACGCAAGTACCGTCAAACGTATCATAATCATCTCCAAAAACCGTCATCTTCTCCCTTATGCCAAGCGCCGTTTGTATGGTTACGGGCACAATGTGCGTCAAATGATCGCGCAAAAGTCCGATTTCTAGCGTTTTGTGAGCGCCTGCGACATTGAAGTATCTAAAAATGCAATAATTCATGCCATAAGCATGCGCAAACCAGCCTATCATCTTTTCACTTGCAAGCTTTGTCTCGCCATAAGGATTTATCGGCTTTGTCTCGCTCTCTTCGGTACAAACGCCATCTTTTGCTTTACCGTAAACTGCCGCTGTAGATGAAAAAATTATATTTTTTATATTGTGCTTTACCATGACATCCAAGAGCGTTCTTACGCCTTCGACATTGTTGTAATAATACAGGCTTGGATTTTTCACGCTCTCAGGTACCACTATCTTCGCGGCAAAATGCATTACTACGTCAAATGGTTTTTTCCTGTTCTCATCTGCTATAATTTTATCAAGAGCGGCAAAATCCGTGATGTCCCCCTCATAAAACAGAGCATCTTTATGCACTGCATCTTTTAGTCCCGTTGAGAGATTATCCACAACAACCACTTCATGACCCGCATCAATCAACTCATAAACCGTATGTGAACCGATATATCCCGCCCCGCCTACAACGCATACTTTCATTTTTTTATCCTTATCTTGATTTGATTGCCAATAAAATACATGCTACAAAAAATAGAATTTTATCCTTTATCTTTCTTCTGCATTGATTGGCATAAAAAGCTAATTTTAGCATATCAAGCCTGCCAAGTTTTGACCACTTAATAACAAATGGGTCGTTTTTAAGCCCTATTAGATTTGCGATTTTGAGCGGCTGTTCGAATGCATTATTAAAAAGAACGGTTTTGACTCTATTTTTAAATGCTACAAATCCGCTGTTAGCGCCTATTTGATTATTTATATGCTGCCTGTATCTCATGCTGCAAAAATCGTCAATATACCATTTAAATCCATTCGCGCGGGCAAATGCGTAACAAAACCAGTCGTGAGACCACAAATCATTTACGCTGTTAAAATTTTTAGTAACACATTTTTTAAATTCATGTGCTAATTTTTGCGCCATGACATATGTGCAACCTGCTCCAGCTGCTTCAAAAAGATAATCATATTTTACTTGCGGCTGTGATTTTACAATCATCTTTTCCTTGCCGCTCTCCCAAAACGCTAAAACATTGCTAGAATACCCAAAACACCCTTGTTCATATATCATTTGCACGGCGCGACTTAATTTATTTGGATACCATACATCGTCTTGATCGGCAAAAGAGACAAAATCATAATGCGAAAAATCAACATCTCTAACAAGCCGCATGAAATTTTTTGTTGCATCTCCAAAACGCCCAATGTCATCAAGTAAAATTACAGAATGGTTATTTGAGTATTTTTCAATAAGATACTCTCTTGTATTATCCGTTGAAATATCTATGCTAACAAAAATATTTACTTTAACGCCCTTTTGCTCCAATATACTGTCAATCTGTTCTTTAATATATCTTTTACCATTATAAGCGGCAAGCAAAATGGCAATGAGCGGTAATTTTGCAGATTTTACTTTGTCATCTTGTGCCATTTTGTTATTATAATCCTTCTTATATATTTTAAAAATAAATAACCACAAAAACAGATATATTCCAGATTATTTATCTGGTTTCTCTCTTTTGCACCATTGAGAGTTAAAATTTCACCATTATACATTTTTGATAAATTTGCAGATAAACCTTTATCTCCATACGGTCTTTTGCCATTACCTATAACAACTAAATTATCGTTCAATATATATAAATTTGTATGCAGACAAATTCTCAACAGCCAATCTATATCCTCGCCATATTTTTTATTGTCATCAAAAAAAAGTCCGTTATCTAAAATAAATTGCCTATTTACTAAAATTGTTGGCGTTGACGGATACCATTTAATGATAAGTTCTTTTGCATTGAGTGTGAAAATCGCATGATTTTTTTTACCGAAAAATGGGTATTTGTCATTATTGACATTGCAGCCGATAAATTTTATATTGGGATTATTTTTTATAACCTTCATCTGCTTTTCTATTTTTGTAGGAAGCCATACATCGTCATGATCAAGAAGTGCTATCCATTCACCGATAGTCTGGCTAATTCCTCTATTTCTGGCACTTGCTACGCCCATATTTTTCTGGCTTATAACCTTAATATCAATATTTTTATTACTTATATTTTTTATATAATTATTCACAATATCATATGAATTATCAGTCGAACCATCATCAATTAAAATAATCTCTATTTTGCCTTGATATGTTTGATGCATAACAGAATTAATAGCATTCAAAACAACTTCACCGGCGTTGTACATTGGAATGATTACACTGATCATAATTTTCTCATTTATGCAAACAACTTTATCAAAATATTATTTATCACAAACGCATTCATGTCAATGTTATAATTAGGTTGAGTTATGATAGGATCTATAATAGGAAGTATGATTTTCGGACAGTTGTGATTTGTTATAACTAACGTGAGTGTTTCTATGTTTTTCACATTTGAACCTTATATTTTAATCCAACTCTCAGGCACAGGGTCAAAACCATCTCTATCTTTAAACCAAATCTTCGGCGCTATGACTATTTTATCTTTGTTTGCATTAAGCCATGCCGCCCACCAGCTAAAAGAGCTGTTTGGAATGATATTGTGTTTTGCATTTTTCATCAACTCCAAGTCTTCTAATTCATTGGCTGTGTTTTCTATAAATATCGGTTTGTCAATGAAATTTAGATTTTCCTTGCACCATTTTATATCGTCCGAAAAAATAAAAAAGGCAGGATTTTGAACTTTTTGAGATATGAATTTTATAGTATTTTGATAGTAGTCTATGCCTATAAATCCATTAAGCACTAAATAGTCCCCTCTTCTTACATGAACGCTTACACTGTTGGTATTTTTTATTATACTCATATATTCATCAGCATTTTTGCCAACAGGTTTTTTTAAAGTAAATTCGTCAATAAGCATGTCTCTTATATCTAAAAAATATTTTTCATTTTGCCAATACCCATCTAAATATAGATCCTTATACAAAAACACTTTTTCATCAAATTTGGTCTCATTTTCAGATTTTTCTGCATAAAATGTGCTTTTTTTTAATATTCCAATCTTAGCCAATTTTCTTAAAACTCTATTTTTTTTGCCAAGACATTTTATCTCATTTATATCGGCTATTTTTTCATCTATATTAAAAGCGTTTAATCTGTAACCGTTATGAAGTTTATATGTTGCAAATCCGCTAATATCAAGTTTCAAAATATCGCTGTTTCTATGCGCTACCGCTCTGCCTATGGCATACTGAAACATTTGATTTCCAAGTCCACCTATTAATTTACTAATTATCATATTATTTTCTCACAAAAAATCTAAAATGTGAAATTAATGATAATTTAGCCACCATTCCTTTTTTTGCAAGAAGGCACTCTTCTAAAAAAATATGGTTTATGTGCGTATTATCACGAAAAAACGGTTCAAATTGCGAACGCGTAAAAATATCAATCTGTACGTTATTGTTGCTTGATAAATATTCAATCAACTTTAGTGTTATAATGCAATCGCCATAGCTTCTAAACGACAGTAATAAAATTTTCATAATTTTAGCTCGGATACATTGATAATTTTTCACATTTTTGGTATTACTACACATATTATATAATTTTTATATGACTATCTACAATAGTCGAGATTTTTAATCCAAATTCCATATATTTTTACCTTTGGAACATATTAATTTATTGAAATTATTTTATTAAAAATAAGCATTAATCAAATAGTTTTGTTTTTTATATATATATTATATAACACTCGCAATCTGCTGCCTATATCTTTTGGTAAAATTTTTACAATAACTCTTTTTATTATTATCGGAATATAATTCATTGTATGCATAATAAAAAAAAACTTATTATATTTTTGCCCTATAATAACATCTTCTTTAAACATTTGCCATGATAATTTACTTGAAATTCCATTGACCACAAAAGAACTTATAATTAAATTAATATGTTGAAATTTATATTGCTTATTATATAATTTTGCAAAAAAGTCCGTATCGCCGGCTATTTTAAAATTAATATCATAAGGATATTTTAAAGCTATAGAGCGTGCTATAAAGGCTGATTGGTGCATAAATTGATGATGATATTTATGTCCATCTTTTTTTGAATAAGAAACATACTTATTGCATTTGTCAAAAACGATTTCCGTATTTCCATATACAACTACAGTATCCAAATTAATATAGTTGATTACTTTTTGTACTGTGTCTTTTGTATAAAATTTATCACCACAATTCATATAATTTAACCATTTACCTTTAGATTTTAGCGTACCTTTATTCATAGCATCATAAATCCCATTATCTTTTTCACTAATCCAAAAAGTTATTTTATTTTCATATTTTTTTATAATATCAACAGTGCCATCGGTTGAACCGCCATCTATAATTATATACTCCATATTTTTATAAGTTTGATTTAATACACTCAAAATAGTATCTTCTATATAATTTACGCCATTAAAAACAACGGTGATAACTGAAACTAAATGATTTTTATTCATTGCCTATCGCTTTTAGCAAAAAAATTGTAATACTCCAAACTTTGAATGACAGTCTATTTTTTTATAACCCAATTTTTCTATCACACTTTTCCACCGTACTCAATCTATGCGCAATGATTATAAGTGTTTTGTCTTTTGAGATATTATATATCTCATTCATTATTTTACTTTCTGTCTCATTATCAAGTGCTGAAGTAGCCTCGTCCAATACTAAGATTTCAGGATCATTATATAAAGCTCTGGCTATGCCGATTCTTTGTTTTTGTCCACCGCTAAGACGCACGCCGTGTTCTCCTACCATCGTATCCAAGCCCTCTTTTTCACTTAAAAAATCCCAAATATTTGCAGCTTTCAAAGCTTTTATCGCTTTTGCTTCGTTAATGTCAGA
>JAIROK010000109.1 GCA_031257555.1 Campylobacteraceae bacterium
ATGCCAACTTTTGCAAATCCAATATTTTAGGTAAATCTTCATAATTCGCCTTTTTTATTTCCATTGTTTTTCCTCCATAAAGTACATTATCGTATATTTTTTTCAAAAATTTGTCAACCAATTTTCCAGTAAATTTTTATATAATATTTTCTAACTAATTTAGAGGGTGTGGCATATAACATTCCGTCTGTATGCGATGTTTGGGCGGCACCATAAAGAAATCCGCAGGGTTTCAATGCCACCCAAATGTGCCGGAATGACCTAAACGAACAAAATCCCAAATAATCTTTCGTGTAAACAAGCCTGCTACGCGCTGTATACCCGCGTTCTATTATTTTTACAATATTCTTTTCCCTAAAATTTTTAATCCGTACTCTTGTCCGTCAAGATTTGCAATATTTGGAAGTGTTCCCCAATCCTCAAACCCAAAACTTCTAAATAATTTTAGGCTTGGTTCATTATGTGAGAAAATAAATCCAAGTAAAGTTTTAATGCCAAATTTTGGAGCATTGTCAATGCAATATCGAAGAATTTGCTTTCCAAATCCTCTGCCTCTTTGCTCTGTCTTTAAATAAATACTGATTTCAACTGTGGCGTCGTAAGCAGCTCTTCCATAAAATGATTGGAAACTCGCCCAGCCGATTGTTTCACCTGATTTATTTTCAACAACCCAAAGAGGTCTTTTTGATGGATTATGGTCATCAAACCATTTTTGTCTGCTTTTGACCGATACATTTTCCGTATCAGCCGTAACCATTCTAGAAGAAATCGTCGAATTATATATTTCAACGATATTTTCCAAATCGGTTATTGATGCGTCTCTAAAATTTAATTTCCCCACATTCTCCTCCATAAAAATATTATTTACTGCTGCAGGTATAAAAATTTATACATGCAGCGTACAATTATCCGCATTTTGTTTTATATAATGTTTTTATTTTTGTCAATATTTTACACAATTTTCGTATAAATTTTTAAGGAGCATATAAATGCTTCGACTATTTGCGATGTAAAAATTACTACAAAAACGGGGTTCCAAAAAGTGTGTTTTACCGTCATTGCGAGAGCGCAGCCCGAAGCAATCCACTTTATCATCGCTGTTTTATACAATCAAACATTTTTACAAATGCCGTATTATCACATATCATTACAACCGGTTTATTATTTATATAAATCAAATATTCCTCAAACATCTTTTTATATATTATTGTTGGTTTTTGTCTGATCAATAACATATAGAACATAATCCAAATCACTAGCCATTTTGTACTCCAAATGAACCGATTTCCAATAAGTTACTTATGTGTTACTTTTTCTCTAATGCATTTTTTTTAAAGATAATTGTTTTTTCTTTTAGTGATATTTTATCTACTTGATATCCATATTGAATCAATTCTTTTTTATAATTTAAAAAAGAATGATCTATTTCAATTCCTATGATGTCTCTAATCTCATTAAAAGATAATTTTAATGATTGACTATCGTCTTTTTGAATATACTCCCAAAGAATGTTATATTTACTCATATAATTCTCCTTCAGTGCATTATCTTACACTTTTTATTTTTTGTCAATATTTCCTCATTTTCAGTATAAAACCAAAATGTGCCTGCACCAAGGCTTAGGGATAAATTAAAGTTTACAACGCAAACGGATCATTGTTTTTGTCGCTGTTCCATTTGTATTCCATTATTTTTGCTATCTTTTTCGCCCTCTCTTTTCCAAATATATCTGCAACAAATCCAAGACTCATATCTATACCTGCCGATACTCCCGATGATGTGTAGTATTTTCTATCTACGACCCATCTTGCTTGGTATTTCCAATTTGTATTATTTCCATTGCTTTTTACCCATTCAAATGCTGTTTTATTTGATGTTGCTTCGATATTGTCAATCAATCCTGTTTTTGCCAACAGCGCCGAACCTGTACATATGCTTAAACACCATGATGATTTTTCTGTAATATTTTTTAATTTTTTTATGAAATCGTCGTTGTCAACTAACGACCTTGTTCCCTGTCCGCCTGGAATTATCAAAATACTGTTTGGTTTTATCTCGTCTATATGTTCGGTTGCTATTTTGGCGTTTTGTCTGCTTGATATTAACCCGCCGTGTATTGAAAAATATCTTATATTGTACTCTTCAATTTTTCCAAATACTTCAACGGGACCAAAGAGGTCTAATGTTTCAAAATCGTCAAATAGAATACAATCTACATCCATAAAAACTCCTATTTATAATTTACGATTTCTTTTAGCCTTTTTTTGACATTTTCTATATCATTATCGTGCAGCAGCGGTATCAATTTCATTATCTCTTTAATGGGCAAATCCCACCATTTTAGTTTCAACATTAATTCTATCAATTCTTCGTCAAATCTTTTTTTGATAACTCTTGCAGGGTTTCCGACTGCTATCGTATATGGCTCTATGTCGCTTCCAACCACGCTTTTTGCTCCGATTATCGCTCCGTCGCCTATTTTAACTCCCGGCAATATTGTGCTGTTTTGTCCTATCCAAACGTCGTTGCCGATAACTGTATCTCCTTTTAACGGCAATTTATCCAATGAGGGTGCGCTTTCGTTCCATTTTTCGAAGATATAAAACGGAAACGTTGAAACCGAGTTCATTTGATGGTTTGCGCCGTTCATTATAAATTCTACTCCCGAGGCTATCTGGCAAAATTTTCCTATAATTAATTTATCATCATAAAATTCATAAAAATGCGTAACATGTTTTTCAAAATCCACATCGCTAAAATAGGTAAAATCTCCGACTATTATATTTTTATTTTTAATTGTAGGTTTGATATAAGTTACCGTATCTGTATTTGGTACCGGAAAAATGACATTTGGGTTTGGCAATATATCATTACCTCCGCCTCCGCCCACAAAACGTAAAAATTCAACGCTGTCATTTTCTTTTAATTCGTATGTTTTCCAATTTTCCTGTTTTACGACATTTAAATTCACAGCCGCCGCCATGACTTGATTTTCTAT
>JAIROK010000010.1 GCA_031257555.1 Campylobacteraceae bacterium
AAAAATCCACCCTGCATAAAATAGACCTTTATAAATGCCCAAAGCGGTCTTAAAATAATATCCCTGAAAAAATAGCATTTTTTACCCTGCGCTATATAGTTTTGTGCCGCGATTGTAGAATAATTATTCATTTTATTAAAATACTGCTCCCAACTTGTATATGTGTAATGTTCAATGTATCCCTTGAGGGTAGTTTTTGGCAAATCGCAGACAGCTCTTTCATGTACTTTGTTTACCCATTTTGCATTTTCACGGGGGAAAAGTCTCGCTACAAAATTAGGTCTTAAAACGCCGTAATTAAACTTTTGATTAAAAGCAATGTATTTCCTTTTTATGATATATTGCTTTGGTTCATCTTTTTCTACAGCCTCTTTTATACTGCAAATAAGTTCATCATTCAGCCTTTCGTCGGCATCAATATACAACACCCATTTTGTACTTACCTCTTGTAAACCAAAATTTCTTTGAGCTGCAAAATCATCATCCCATGCGCGGAAAAGAACCTTTGCTCCGTTTTCCTTCGCTAAAGCTACGGTATTATCAGTACTTCCGCTGTCAATAATAAAAACGTTCTCGGAACATTTTTTGGCGTTTTTGATAACATCAACTATATTTTTCTCTTCATTTTTTGTCAAAATCAAAATAGACATATCAGGCATTTTTATCCTTTGCGTCTTTTCATGCTCTTTTTAAACTTATCAAGCAAAAAACTAAGTTTGCCATATAACTTACAAATCAGCGGGCAGTTATCCAAGCCCCACCATAAAATTTTGTATTTTATACCTATATCGGCGATAATACCCTCTTTGCGTTTTGTTTCCAAGTAACTTTTGCAGTGTTTTATCTCTTTTTGCGTTAAAACCGGCTTATGTATATCTACAACCAAACTGCTAACGGCACATCTTATCGCTCTAAATTGGCTCCATTTAAGCGCTCTTTTGCAAGATAAAGCAGATATCCTCTCATGTTCTGCCCAGCCGTTAAAAAACCCATACTTTCGTTTTGCGCTAAACGATGACATTATGGAACTTTGATTTGTACAGTTATAATAATAGTACGGTTTTTTAGTTAAAACCGCTTTTTTGGCGG
Source organism: Campylobacteraceae bacterium (assembly GCA_031257555.1). GTDB lineage: Bacteria > Campylobacterota > Campylobacteria > Campylobacterales > Campylobacteraceae > JAIRKW01. Next base: position 1,090 of record JAIROK010000010.1, read on the forward strand.
CAAAAAACAATGAGGGCATAATAAACAGATCTTCAGAATAAACTCCTACGCAAAACCTCAAATCTCTAAATAAATTCGCCTTATATAGTTTATCGGGCACGCAATTTGAGTATCTGTCCATCAAAATCAGATATCTAATCTCATCTATAGTTAAATCCGCGATGTTTGCTTGAGAAACTCTAACGCCTTTATTATTCAAAATATACTGAGCACATGCCACGATATCAGCTCCGTCTTTTAGTGCGATATCGACCAACTCTTTATACATTTCTTCAGCGATATAATCATCCGAATCTACAAAGCCTATATATTCGCCTTTTGCCATATCAAGCCCCGCATTTCTAGCATCGCTCAAACCGCCGTTTGGCTTATGTATGACTTTTATCCTTTTATCTTTTAAGACGTACTCATCGCAGATTTTTCCGCAGTTATCAGGCGAACCGTCATCTACCAAAATAATTTCCAAGTTTTTATATGTTTGATTTATGATAGAGTTTATACATTTTTCAAGATAAATCTCAACATTATAAATCGGAACTATAACCGATACAAGCGGCTGATTTTTCAATTATTGCTCCTTGATTTTATTTCCGTTTTTTACGCGCCATATCGTAATCGTACGCGCTGCTGACTGTTTCAAAACTTCGTCTATTTTATTGTCGTTATTTAATTTGTATATTTTACCGTCTTTTGCCCATAAGCGGTGATTAAACGCTCCTTTGTTTGTATCATCAAAAAGGCTTGGCAAAATACTGCTGTATTTATGACCTTTTTCGCCTATTAACTCCGCAAGCGTAGATATCATTTGTGTGTGGTGACCAGCTTTGTTCTTATCTATCCACTCTTTTTTTACCCCTTGTCCATAAAATATAGCGGGCACAGCGGAGAGCGTTTTTATGTCCACCTCTTTTGCAAAAGAAAATCTCTCTGCATGATCTCCGGTAATTACAAAAAGCGTATTTGGCAAAATATCAAGTATGTTTTTCACAAAAATCCCCATAGCTTGATCCGCATACCAATTATGTCCCATAGCGCTTAAGCTATAGTCGTCTTTGCCTATTTGCGGTGGAGCAATTGATTTAATGCGTTCGGTATCAAAACCCTCTTTTGCGACGTCTATAGTATACGGCGCGTGATTGGTCGATGTGAGGATAAAATGAAAAGTCGTCTCTTCATTATTTTCAGATATATAATCTTTTATGCGTTCAAATAAAACTTTATCAGGCATACCCCATGAACTGCCGCCGTCATAATTAAACTCTGAAGCGGAATGAAATTCGTCAAAATCCTGCGATAAGGCGAATGCTTTTATATTTTGCCACTTCTCAAATCCGCCGTACCAAAAGACTGTTTTATAGCCCAAATCTTTCATTACATGAGCAATGCCCATGCCATACGCCGCGCGAAAACTCTCTTTTTCGTAATTTTCATATGTTCCCGCATAAGTTAAACCCGTCAAAAAACCGTTCACCGCAGATATCGTTCCAGCTCCTCTTGATAACATTATATCTGTGCTGAAACTATTTTCGGCATTTTGAAATTCAAGTCCATATTGCACTAATGAAAGATTTTGATACTCTTCCAAAAACGGCCAAAGAGCATAAGTCTCGCCAAGTACAAAAATAACGTTTGTTGGCTTTTGGGATAATCGTTTTACTTTAACTTCACGCAAAAAAGCTTTATCTATCGTATCAGCCGTATCATTTCCGCCCAAAATAGCTATCTGTTTTCGCAAATTTTCCACTGTAATATTGGCATTTATCTTGGATTTTGAACGCTTATAAATACTTTTTACTCTATAAAGAGCCTGTGCATCGTCCAATATCGCCTCATTTAAAAGATTTGACTTCAAGCGCGCCGCGTTTTCCCAAGTAATCGAATTTGCATAATTAAACGCTCCTCCATATCTTATAAAAACGGCAAAAACAGTCAAAAAAATTAACATTGCGATACTATAAACAGCAAGCGTTTTTTTGCCATTGATATATATATATATATATAAAGTTTTAATATTTAAAATTTTAAAGAATATAAACGCCAACAAAGATGCGATAACAATAGCCAAGGGCAGTTTCCAAAAAAGTCCGTATTCGTTTATAGCAGTATCTATTATGGCATTCCAATCATCATGAGCGCCGTTTATCAGCATAATATCAAAGCTTGCGTTAAAAATCTTGTAATATGATATTTTAATAAAAAACAGTATCGTAAATACGATGAGCGCGATAGAGTACCAGACTTTCCGTATTTTATCTTTTGGATATTTTTCCCATATCAGATTGGGCAAAGCGGCGAATACAAACCCCAAAAGCATTATATACGCAGCTGTTTTAAGACTAAGTCTAAATCCGTACCACATAGAAAGCCAGATTTCACTCGTGTCGTCTAACTGATAAGCATACATGCAGATAAAAATCGCCCTAAAAACACAAAATATTACCAAAAAGTAAAAAAAGGCTTTAAAATCCTGCTGTAAATTATAAAAAAATCGTTCAAATACTCTCACTTTATTCCCTTATTTTATAGTTTTTTTAAACATATATTCCACCGCATTCACCGCTTGCTCTGCCGTAAGCATTTTCATGCACTGCAAGAGGATCGGCTTTTATGATAATAACATTTTTGTATTTAGGATTAAACAACTTCACATCTTTGCTTTTCTTAAAGCGCTGATAAAAGGCGTTACCAATATCAAATCGCCAAGGTGCATCAAAAACGTTACTAAAATTTTTTTATTATCAAGCCTACTCATCAATCTTCTCTTTAAAAACTTTATATACCATATCAGGCGTTATTTCACGCATACAGCGCCAATCTTTGCAATTTTTTCTAAGACAGCCTGCGCACGGTACAGATGAGACTATAACCAAAGCGTTTTTATTTGCATATGGTCCCGTCCTTGCTGGCAAAGTTGGACCATAAAGAGCGGCAAGAGGCTTTTTAAAAGCTGTCGCCAAATGCAAAGGTCCGGTATCCGCACTCACAAAAAAAGCACAGTGTTTAATCAAAACGGCAAGCTCTTTAAGAGTCGTTTTACCCGTCAAATCTATAATTTTTTCGCTCTTTGCCTCTATGCGTATAACTTCGCCTTTTGCCTTTTCACTCTCGCCTCCGACTAAAACGATAAAAAAACCGTCTTTTGCTATCATTTGCGCCAATCTTGCAAAATGTTCTAAAATCCACTCTTTTGTCCGCCATCTTGCCCCTACGGCAAAAACAACGTATCTGCCCTCTACGGTTTTTAATTTCTCTTTTATACTCTCTTCTTCGTTAGATAAATTTGGCATCGGAAACTCTATCGTCTTAACTTTTGCTCCCAAAAATCTAACAACGTCCAAATACCGCTCTATCACATGAGCATTTTTATTTTCGCCGCATATGGGTTTGCTTGCAAGGAAGCTAAGCTCTCTCATCTCGCAATATCCTATGCGCGTTTTACAGCCGCTTATCGCCGCTAAAACCGCGCTTTTGAAAAGCCCCTGCATATCGATAACCAAATCAAATTTTTTGGAATGAAGCGTTTGGCGCATTTTGAAAAAATATCTTATTTTGCCAAGCAAAGAGAGTTTTTTGAAAGCCTCTTTGTCAAAATATATCACTTCGTCAATGACATGCCCTTTTGGTATAAAATCTGCAAATCCCGGATGCACAAGCCATGAAATTTTAGCGTTTTTAAAATGAGAACGAAGCGCGGC
>JAIROK010000028.1 GCA_031257555.1 Campylobacteraceae bacterium
TAAATCTTTTAAACAGGAAAAATGACGCCAATGCATACTATGGCGTTCTTACTTCAAGAGGACGCACTGGATACTCTCTTGGGCGTCAAATTTTCGCAAATGTGAAGTATGAGTTTTAACGGCAATTTAGCTCCCGCTCAGAACTTTTTTCTGCGCGGGAACTTTTTGCGCCGAACCGTTATGTTGATTTAGCGGACTACGCGTGGTAATTTTAGATGGACATTATATTTTTTGCAAAGTATTTAGAATTTTTTGCCACTTATATGCCTTACAGCGTAGAAACATCGCTTGCAGAAAATTTCATCAATTTCGGACAAAATGCGGAAAGTTCTTATAAAGAGGCTGCGAGTGAATTGCAGGATTTGGCTTTGGAGCTGGCGAAGAATATGAACGCGCCAAATGATATGCCGTTACTGTAAGCATTATAGAAGAGAGTGAAAAAACGCGTTTGCCACGTTTGGAGGATATATAGGCTTTTAAAGTCGGTTAAGAGCGAAAACGCTTTGGCTATGGTTTTGGTTCATGAGACGGCGCATATAAAAAACAGAGACCCTATAACCGCTCTTGCTGCGAACGCCGCATTTTCTCTTATAACTGCCGTTATTTTCGGAGCCGACAAGGGATTTTTTGAAAAAAGCATTACATCCTCATTATTTTCAAGAGAACAAGAGGAGAGGGCGGATAAAGACGCGCTTTTGGCTTTGCAAAATTACTACGGACACACTTTAGCAGCTGAATAATTTTTCCAAAAAATTTTAAAAGATGAAAAGTTTTCTATGGAATTTTTAAGCTCTCATCTTAATACGCAAAAGAGGATAGAGTATATTTTAAAAACGCAAGAGAACAGTACAAAAATCAAATTAACGCCTCTAAATAGAGCTATATTTAATATAAAAACAATGACTGAAAAGGATTGGATTGCTTCGTCAGTCACTGCATTCGCAATGACAAAACAGGAGAGCGTTCGAAACATTTGCTATATTACTGTACTGCTTTTATAGTAAGGAATTACTTTATTAATACGTCATTCCAGCCCATCTCTGTCATTCCCATGCCTCCTTACATCCCCCCCCATGTCATTCCCGTGTTCCTTTCTCTGTCATTCCCGCGCAGGCGGGAATCCAATTTCTTATTCTGTTGTTGCAATTATTGCGTGATAATCAAATCTTCTGCTCTGTCATTTCCGCGCAGGCGGGAATCCACAGGGATAAAGAAATGTGATAATTTACAAATTAATACAAAGAGGCAATGATTTTAATTACTCGTAGCAACGAAAAAAGAATGGATTCCCGTTTTTACGGGAATGGCGCAGAATGGGCGATATGCGCTTACTTCGTAAGCTTGTCGTTTGGTCGCAGGTATGACATATTGAGAATTATTTCTTGCTTTTTGTGGTAAATCATTTTGTTGTTTATGTATTGCCGCTCTTCGCTTGCAATGGCGAAGAAAGATGGATTCCCGCATTCCTCACGAATATCGTTTATTTCAGAAACTCTTTGCTCGTACGGGAATGACGAAGTGGATAGAGATTCCCGCCTGTGCGGGAATGATATAGGAACACAAGCATGACAGATTGGGAACGTGGAAATAATAAAATGGAGGAGTATAGGAGTGACAACGAATATGTTTGTAAGATTTTGCCTTGTGACTTTATGTTTACAAAATACTTCGTGCTTGTGGATTGCCACGCCGCAAGCGGCTCGCAATGACGAAATAGGATAGTGTTCGAAATATTTGCTATATTGCTATACTGTTTTTTATAGTAAGGAATTTACTTTCCCAGCACGTCATTCCCGCGTATGCGGGAATCCACACATAAAGAAGATGGATTGTTGCGACACTTTATGTATTGCAACAATGAAATGAGCAGGAAAAGTTATCATTCTCATGCGATCAAGGCTTTTGAAAATATATCCCATTACAATTTTAATTTTACGCATTTTTTGCATCAGATATAGAAATCTTGGTACTTTGCAAAAGGTGAAATTGTCAAATAGACAAACTTATTATCTATTTTTCATTTTTAAGATAAATTTTATAACTATTTTAGTACTATTCACAACAAATAATAATTATCATAATTATAATAATTTTGAAAATAAATCCAATTTAAGGAGTTGAAAATGAGAGAGAGAGAGAGAGAGAGTAAAATGCGCCGTTGGCGCTCTTGTTGTTTTGACTTGCTTTGCTTCATTGTCTGCTCAGACAAATGATGCAGTTGAGTTAGACGAGGTAAAAGTTGTAAGTGCCGCCGGGCATGAACAAAAAATCGTAGAAGCACCTGCGAGTATTTCGGTTATCACAGCCGAAGACCTTGCAAAAAAGCAATACATCACATTGCTTGATGCGGTTAGAGATATAGAGGGTGTAGATGTAGGAGAGTCAAGAGATAAAGGCGGGGAGGGGACTATCAGCATAAGAGGTATGGGTTCTGACTATACGCTTTTGCTGATAAACGGAAGACGTCAAAATAACGTAGGCGATTTGTATCAAAACAACGTTTATGTGGGTTCTCACTACAACCATTTGCCGCCTGTTACCGCCGTGGAGAGGATAGAGGTCATACGAGGACCGATGTCTACGCTTTATGGTTCTGATGCGATAGGCGGAGTGATAAATATCATCACGAAGAAGATTACTCCGGAGTGGAGCGGATCGGTAAGCAGTTCTTTGACATTGGAGGGAAATTCTGATTTTGGAGATGATAGAACGGCAGATTTTAATATCATGGGTCCTATCATCAAAGACAAACTTGGTATTGCCCTTAGGGGAAGCATCTATAAAAGAGAAGCTTCAAACCCGAAGTATGAACCGGCGATAGACCCAAACGGTGTTGCTCATGAAAGAACACTTGGCTTTGGCGGCGGCGGACGTACCGTTGCCAATACAAATTGGGAGATAGGAACAAGTCTTACATTTTTGCCGCATGAAAATCATGAGTTTGTGTTTGATTATGATATCTCAAAACAAAAGTATGATAATACGGAGTCGCAGGTAGGCACATTGGACTCTATATCGTCTATTTGGCGTGCTTCGGGCGGCAAGGTTGCTCCAAGAGTCGGATATGCTGCAGACCAGCGTCTTGAGAGAGAACAATACGGACTTAGTCACACGGGCAAATGGGGAACGGTAACAACAAAAACCGGCATTTCCCAGATTACTACAAATAACTACGGTCGTTCACTGCCGTTTTCGGCTGAAGAGAGGATAAGACTTCAAGGTTTATGGGACGTATCCGGTGGTAATATGGCAAACTTAAGTCCTGCTCAAAAAGCTGAACTTGAAGCCTTTTTGCCGCGTCCGACAAGAACACTTGAGTCAAGTCAGTTCATCTTTGACCATACAAGCGAAATACCTTTAGAGTCAAACTATATAATACTTGGAGGTCAATTTATAGACGCTTCGTTAAAAGATGGAGTATATGCATTGGACAACAATGGCTCTTATACGCAGGGTGATAAATTTTCATTTAAGCAGTTTGCGCTTTTTGCCGAAGATACTTTCTTTTTGACTGATACTTTATCGTTTACGGGCGGGGCAAGATATGACAATCATGACAGTTTTGGCTCACACATAAGCCCAAGATTATACGTTAACTATGAAGCATCTGAAAATTGGGTATTTAAAGGCGGTATATCAACAGGATATAAAACTCCCAAAGCAACTGATTTGCAGTATGGAATCACAGGATTTGGCGGGCAAGGAACAAGTCCGTGGATAGGAAATCCCGACTTGAAACCGGAAAAGAGCGTAAACAGTGAAATCGCCGTATATTACAATCACGAAAAAGGTCACAGCTTTAACTTTACATTTTTTGTAAATAAATTTAAAGATAAAATCGTAAGCAGCGATAGTTTGAAGATTTGTACGGCAGCCGTTACGACAAATTGTGTTGATATTGGCGAAGCTTGGGCAAATGCTTTGGGAAGCAATAACGGTCTTTCAAGAAAGCAAAATATCTCTGAAGCGGAAGTGAAGGGTTTTGAAATAGCCGGAAAAGTTGTTATTATACCGCAACTGTCCATGAGAGTGAACTACACTTATATCGACTCTGAACAGACAAGCGGAAGCGAAAAAGGAAGACCTCTTACATCAAGTGCAAAACACAAAGGAAATGTTATGCTTGATTGGAGCGTAACGCCGTCTTTTAGTGCAAACTTAGCTCTTGAGATGGAAGACAAAAGGTATCGCGGAGTTAGCGGCGATACTCTTTTATACTACAAAGGATATGAAGTTTTAAATCTCGGGGCTTCATATAAAGCAAATGAAAATGTAGTATTTCATGCAAGGATAAACAATCTGCTCGACAAAGACTTTACGTCTTATAGTACCGTATTTACTCAAGATAGCAATGGTGATTATACCGCAGCATACACTGACGATTACAACCTAAAAGCAAAGTCAAGAAACTTTTGGCTTGGCGTTACGGGATATTTTTAATAATTTAGGGCATGCGATGCATGCCCTAAATCTCAAATTTACATACTTTCTTTAAATACTTACAGGCAAATGCAAAAGCGCACACAAAGCGTGAATAGTCTCCAAGTCCTGCTCTGACAACTCACCATCTATTTTTAAGCACGATATAGCCATCTCAAGTATCTTTTTTCTAAGAAACGGTTTTGCTTTTTGAACTTCAAAATAGGCTTTTTCAAGCAATGCTGCAGAGATATTTTCAGAAGAGATATATCGCATATTTGCATCTGATGTCTTCATGATTTGATTAAAAGCCGTATTTGCTTTTTCGTCATTTGAAAATTGAGTATAGATAATCGCAGATAATATGATTTCTATGTCAAACTTTACAGTTTCCATGTGTGAATAAATCTCTTGAGGGATTTTTCTTACACCAAATACAATATCAAGCGGATAAAGTATCAAATATTTTAGAGTGTGTTCGAACCATGATACGTTTTTATCGGCCTCAATGAGGGCTATTACATTGTGTTTAAATTTCAAATATTGCTCTTTTGAGAGTGTTTTAAGAGCTGAAAGGCTAATTTGAATGATAGTAAGATACGTATCGCGCGGAAGATTTGGGAGCTGTGATATCATGGCTTCAAAATCTTTTTTTAGAACTTCATTATTTGATACGAGAAAACTTTGCATTATGATATCGGTTTGTATTTTTCGTATATCCTCATTTTTATCCAAAAGCAGAGCAAAAATGACAAACTGCGCTGAAAACATCTCCATAGAGTTTTTATATAAAAGTTCCGGAATTTTGTCTATTTTTTTACTTGCCGTTTCTAAATTTTCTAAAGTTATAATGCCTATATTATTGATTTCATTTAAAATAGTTGATAAAGTTATGGTTTTCATAATATTATCTTTTTCCACAGGTTTTTGTATGCTACTTTTGTCATATCGTATCGGTTCGGGTGATATATATTTTCCATCCCAGTTCGGATGTAATGCTTTGATTCTTTTATTGAGCGGCGGGTGTGTATTTAATGAGAAAAAACTTTTGATGCTGCTTGAAAAATATAGATGACTAAACTCACTTGCGTTGATAGAGTTTATATCAGAACTTGAACCTCCTATCTTTTTAAGAGCATTTGCAAGTCCCAATGGAAATCTTGTAAACTGTACGGCTGAAGCATCGGCTAAATATTCGCGCTGTCTATTTATCGCCGCTTTGATTATATTGCCAAAAAATACCCCTATAAGCCCTATGATATATAATAAAACGCCAACTATAAATAAAATAATAGTTATGATAACTATACCTTGCTGTATATTGTCTTTTTCTTTGCTGCCGCTGCTTGCGGACAATATGCCGGCTATCTTTACCATGAACCAGCCGATTAGATTTATAAATAATATACCGTGCAAGATACCAATTGAACGAATATTCAATCTCATATCACCGTTTAATATATGGCTGAATTCATGTGCAATTACCCCTTGGAGTTCATCTCTATTTAGATATTTAACTGCTCCTTTTGTAACTCCTATGACTGCATCATCATATCCAAGACCAGCAGCAAAAGCGTTTATACTCTCATCTTTTAAGATATAAACAGGAGGAACACTCACCCCGGAAGCTATAGATATCTCTTCTACTATATTTAACAGCATTATCTCGTTGGCATTTGCACCTTGCCTAAGCACTCTTGTGCCGCCCAGAGATTCGGCTACAAAAGCTCCTCCTCCTTTTGAAAGTTGTCCGATTTTATAAATAGAACCCAAAAAAATTACTGATAATGTGGCAAAAAACGACACTATAGTAAATTTGATAATATCATAAATACTCTTTAAATCATTTTTTACGATTACAAACAAAGCACCGCTCACACAAAGACATATCGCTATAACGGCTGCAAAAAAGAGCACAATTAAAAACGTAGAGTTATTTTTGGCTCTTTTTTGCCGTTCAAAAAAATTCATTTTACTTAAAAACTAATTTTTGGAGCATTTTGCATAGCAGCACTATCTTGAAACTCCAACAGCACAGCATCTTTTGCGTGACCAAATGATGTTGCAAATACATTTTGAGGAAATGATTGGCGATAAGTATTATAAGACATAACAGAGTCATTAAAAGCTTGTCTTGCAAAAGCAACCCTATTTTCCGTAGTAGCTATCTCTTCGTGCAGTTTTATCATATTTTCATTGGCTTTCAGTTCAGGGTACGCCTCAACTACCACATTTAACCTTCCAAGTGCACTTTGCAAGTTTTGCTCTGCTTTACCCAAAGCTTCAATATGCTGCGGCTCCGCTTGATTTGTTTTAGCGTTTTCCAAAGTTTGAACAGCTTGATTTCTCGCCTTTACTACAAGTTCTAAAGTCTCTCTTTCGTGTTTAAGATAAGCTTTTGCTGTTTCCACTAAATTTGGAATTAAGTCATATCTTCTTTTCAATTGAACTTCAATCTGTGCAAAAGCGTTTAAATAACGATTTTTAAGTACGACAAAAGTATTGAAAATACCTATTATGTAAAGTATAAGCAATACAACAATCACAATTACTGCGATAAATGATATATTCATTCCAAAACTCCTATTAAAAAATTCGTGTAATTATATAATAAATTTATCTTTTATGTTTATATGCCCAATGGTAAATGCAAAGCTTCGCTCAATGCGTGTATCACAGCAATATCTTTGTGACATATCTCATTATCTTGACTTAAAGAAAGTATCGCCAACTCTATAACCTTGCGTCTTACAAACGGTTTTGAATTTTGTATTTCATCTATAGTTTTGACAAAATCTTCTCGTGAAAATTTATCATATGGTATGTATTGGAGCGATGAAACTTCACTCTGCTTTTTTACATTTTCATATATAAGGGCAACTTTGATGTCATTTTTGCATTGCAAATCGCAGAGAAAAATATCTAAACTTCTCACAATTAAAAGAGAAAAATTTAACAAAGTGACAAAAAACAAATAATTTAAATTTAATTTATTTTATTTTAATACAATATTAAAAAATAAGTTACATTATGAAATATATGTGATATAATTCAATAGATCTTTTTTCAAGGAGGAATAGTGAAAACAAACAGAGCGCTTATAATAAGCGCGGTGATTGCATTTGTTGCGGCGATAGGCTTATTTGTGTATGTGCTGAACACTTCCAAAGCCTTTTCTTATCTCACAAGCGATTCCAAAGCCTGTATCAACTGTCATGTTATG